>JANOOS010000113.1:0-2450 GCA_031421455.1 Nitrospira sp. | reverse complement strand
CGACATCTCGCATGGAGTGGCCTTCGTGCATATGGAGGATATGGTCGAGGCGTTGGTGCTTGCCGTTGAACATCGCAAGGAACTACCTCAAATAACGACGCTGCTCATCGGCGAATCGGAAACGCTCAGTTACGATGAGCTGCAACGCGACATCAGCCGCCAGCTTCACGGCAAAGAATGGAAAACGTATCGCATTCCAAAGGGATTGGCCAAGCTTGGCTGTTGGCTCCAGAGCTTGTTGCCCGGCGCCGACCCATTCCTCAAACCGTGGATGATCGATCTGTCTGACGACCATTATACGTTCGACATCTCCCGCGCCCGCACGCTCCTCGGCTGGGAGCCGCGTCACTCTCTGCGCAAATCTTTGCCAAAAATAATCGATGAGCTGAAGTTGGACCCAGCAGGCTGGTATGAGGAAAACAATTTAAGGGCGAAAACCATTCCGGAATAGTTTTTGCCCTTCCACTCCACATACAAGGGACCACTACTCCGCAATAGGAATGTGGTCGGAGGCCATCGTTTCATGCGGCTCTCGGTAAGTGATGGCCACTCATTTCTTTAACGGCTTCCACTTCCGCGCCAGCTGTTGCGCCTCGGCGATCTGGGCAGGGGTCATCTGTTTGGCAAGATCATTGCGGTATCCGGTCGCGATTTCGTATCCGTTTCCTGCCGCCAGGCTGTACCACATGTAGGCCTGGACTAAGTCCTGGGATCCACCAAGCCCGTTGGCATAGAGCAGTGCGAGATCGCTCTGCGCACTCGCGCTTCCCTGCGCGGCGGCTTTCTTCCACCACTGTCGTGCTTCCGTGTAATCCTGCGGCACGCCCCATCCCTTGAAATGCAGCGTCCCGAGGAAGTCCTGCGCATCTGCTCCCCCCTGCTCGGCCAGCACTTGCCATTCACGCAAGGCTGTTGCGTAATCTTTACGGTTATACGCATCCATGGCAGTTTCAAAATCAGCCCATGCAGGCAGGACGAGACAAACAATTGACAGCACAAGGGCTAGAGCGAATCGGAACGGTATGGGCCGATCGTGAATCACTGGACAATCTCCACGGGTTCCCGGACCGACCATTTCACGTAATGCTGGAGCCGCGCATAAATGTGCGACTCTATCAACATATTTTCCGCGACAAACTTCCGCCCTCTCGACCACCGCACGAATGCTTCAGGGGTTTCGATCCGTTGCTTCTTCGGGAGCGTGAGGTCAACGAGATCGTTTCCCCTGGCCTCATGGGTAAATCACCAGAGAGTCGCCAGCCAGTACACGAGAGATTCACACCCCGCCGTGGCCTTGAATCGGACCCGCTTTGTACATGACGAAGCAATGCACAGAAATCGACGGGAGGGCTGGAGTACAAAGGACATGGGGATCTCGCAGTGTGGCGTATTGTAGAAAGGCTACGAACGAGGGTGCCAGGATCTCTGCGCGCCTGCCCTTCGGGCTCATGCCAAGAATTCTTCGGTCCTGTTCGGTCAGTCTGGCATTGACTTGGCATACCCGTGGCTCAATTTGCGGAACGAGCACATTCCCCCGCCGATTGAGTGACAAACACTAGGCGCGGGTATACTTCACCGTGCGTCGCTTGCTCATCCAGCCATTACGCTCCAAGGCTGTTACCAACACACTCACTGCCGGGTGCCTCAGGCCTAGCAGGGTTGCGGCGTCCGTCAATTTGGCCCCCGCATAACGACGGAGGGAACGGAGGGCTCCAGCTTGGAGCGGAGTCATGTGAATCGGCTCCAAAGCCCAAGAGGCAGTGTGACTGTTAATGTCGAACCGTGGCGAAGGTCACGTTTCACGTTGATCAGGCCTTTGTAGGATTCGGCAATCCATGAACAGATGGCGAGGGCCGAGTCTTATCGAGCTGGGCTGCCGTGCGATCCCGCCGGACCCTTCGGGAGTTTGTCGCTGGCCACACGCGTGATGGAAATTTCGCGAGTGTCTGCGTCACCCTTGACTCCCAGCTTCACAATGGTTCCCGCTTCTCCTCGGATCATCTTGACCACCTGCTCATAGCTCTTTCCCGTCACCGCTGTCCCATCGACACTCATGATCTCATCTCCATGTCGAAGCCCCGCTTGTTGAGCCGGTCCCTCTGGACGGACCATCCCGACATACAGCACCGCTGGATCACCGATACGCTCCGCCCCCACCTGGAGTGACAAGCCGATCACGCCATTCGGCAGTTTGGCCTCGTCTCCATGCGCGTACGGAGTTTGGCTCATGGGCTGGTCGGCAGCCACAGCGGCGCCAGCCAACAGAAGGCCCATCATCACACCTGTCGCAATATGGATGCTCTTGATCCTCATGTGCAAACCTCCTTGTGAACTATCATTGATCTACCTGTCCTAGTACCTACAATCCCGCGAACAGCCCAAGCGAGTCTGCAGAGAGCAACCGTTGATGCAAATCCTTCCATGCCGCTTGCAAAGCACCATCGACGGCA
>JANOOS010000112.1:0-3030 GCA_031421455.1 Nitrospira sp. | reverse complement strand
CAACTTCGGTTGAGCGAACTCACTCGCACGATCCAGCATCTGACTACCCAGCAGAAGAGCCTGCGGTACGAGGTCAAACGTTCGACCGAAGAGCAGGCCAGGCTGCAATCAGCCGTGGAATACCATACGTCAAAACTTGGCGAGGTAGATGAATTCGGTACATCATCCGTCACTCCACCGGCCCAAACAGCCCTTGTTTCTCCAGTACAAACTCTAGTTCCGAACGAATCTGTCCCCAAGCCGACAGTCACGACAACGGCTGCACCAGTAACTCAGCCAGCGGCGAACCCCAAGCCGCAGTCGGCAGGCAATCAGCCTCCAGAGCCAGTCGAAGAGGACTGGTTGTCCTTCTTCAAGAATTGGATTACTTCATTCTGGCAATCGATCTTCTTCTAACCAGGCAGGCTCGTTTTTTGTTTGGCTGGTGAATTTGCCGGTCGGCCGAACAAGACAAACCAACTGGACCAGCCACACCCCTCACGCCCAACGTTTCACTTTTTACGTCTTATGTTCCTTGAAAGGCAGGGTGATTCCGAGAGGGAAAGGGGTATTCTTCGTCTCAATCGAGGGATGATTTTAGCTTGGTCCAGGGAGGCGGGAGCTCTTTCATTCACCGGTGTTATTCATTTCCTTGCGGACGAGTTCCTCGGCTTTCAGCCAATCTTCCATGTCGCGCTCCCCCAGTCGTCCCCGTTGCTCATAGAGTTCGTAGGCTTTCTTCGCGATCCGTTCCCTCACCTCATCCGAATACTTCTGCATGGACTCAGGCTCGGGCGAGAGGTTTCGCTCCTCCACAGGCTGGGTGTCAGGATTTCTGGTCTTCATGAGCCTCCCTCCTTCGATGACGTAGCCTGTTATCCTTAAAACCAGTCGGTCTGTCAAGTTGAGCGGTCGGAGAGAAACCCCGAGGTCATTGCCTGACCTGACCTTTCACACTCGTACGAGAACGGCCAGGGACCGTGTGCGAGACAGGCGGGACGAGTGAGACTGGCCAACAGAGAGGGCCTGGTGGATTTCCAACTGGCGCGCGCAACGAGCACCTTCAAATTCTCTACATTTCTCTTTAAGGGAGTGGCCGAGGCTGCCCTTTACTGCGCGCATCGAGCGACCACTGTTTCATCGTGGGGGCTCTGCGAGCAAGAAGGGCACCTGGCCACTCCCCGCTCTCTGCTCCGGGAGCAAAGGACCGGCACGGGCGTCGTTGCAACTTTAATTCTTGTGGGCGCGGTCGGCGATCTTCTTGCGGAGGCGGGCTTTTTCGAGACTGATTTCAGCTTCTTTGACTTCTGAGGGCAGGCCACCGGCCTTGAGTCGTTCCTCGGCCTTCTCAACGGCAGCTTGGGCGCGGCCCACGTCGATGTCTTCGGCCTTCTCGGCGATCTCGGCCATGATCGTGACTTTTGTCGGAGTGACTTCCGCGAATCCCCAGAGGATCGCCATGTGGTTGGTCAGATCTCCCACGCGATAGTGCAGCTCACCGATGCGCAACGTAGAAAGGAAATGACAGTGTCCCGGCAACACGCCGAACTCACCCTCTGAGCCAGGGGCGATGATTTGATCCACCTGCTGGCTCAAGAGCAACTTCTCCGGCGTCACCACTTCTAATAAGAACGTTCCTGCCATGATTCCTCGTGAGGCGTGAAACGTAAGGCGTTAGGCGAAGGATTCAATCTTGAAACCCCTTACCCCTCACGCCTTACCCCTGACGCTCTTTTAGACCTTCACTCCCATCTTTTCCGCTTTCGCGATCACTTCCTCGATCGGACCGACCATGTAGAACGCCTGTTCCGGGAGATGGTCGTATTTGCCGGCGAGGATTTCCTTGAAGCTTCGCACCGTGTCTTTGAGCTTCACATACTTGCCGGGCGAGCCGGTAAAGGCTTCGGCGACGTGGAACGGCTGTGACAGGAAGCGCTGAATCTTCCGTGCGCGGGCTACGGCCATCTTGTCGTCTTCCGACAATTCGTCCATGCCGAGAATGGCGATAATGTCTTGGAGGTCTTTATACCGCTGCAACACAGACTGAACTCCTCGTGCGACCTTATAATGATCTTCACCGATGACTTGCGGGTCGAGAATACGGGAGGTGGAGTCGAGGGGGTCGACGGCTGGATAGATGCCCAGCTCGGCCAATTGCCGAGACAAGACGGTGGTTGCGTCCAAGTGGGCGAAGGCCGTAGCCGGCGCCGGATCGGTCAGATCGTCTGCCGGCACGTAGATGGCTTGCACCGAGGTGATGGATCCACGCTTGGTGGAGGTGATGCGCTCTTGTAGTTGTCCCATCTCGGTTGAGAGGGTGGGCTGATAACCAACGGCGGACGGCATACGGCCGAGCAAGGCGGACACCTCCGAACCGGCCTGGGTAAACCGGAAGATATTGTCCACGAAAAGCAGCACGTCCTGGTTTTCTTCGTCGCGGAAATATTCGGCGACGGCCAGTCCGGTCAACGCAACGCGCAGACGCGCGCCGGGTGGCTCGTTCATCTGGCCATAGACCAGTGCAACTTTCGACTTGGTGAAGTCCTTGGGATCGATGACCTTTGATTCCTGCATTTCGTGCCAGAGGTCGTTGCCCTCACGAGTCCGTTCACCGACGCCTGCGAACACTGAAAACCCCCCGTGGTGCAAGGCGATGTTGTTGATGAGTTCCATGATGATGACGGTCTTGCCGACTCCGGCGCCACCGAAGAGGCCGACTTTTCCGCCCTTGCTGTAGGGCTCGAGAAGATCGACGACTTTAATCCCGGTTTCGAGTACTTCGGTCTTGGTGTCCTGATCTTCGAGCTTGGGTGCCGGCCGGTGAATGGGATAGGTCTTTGTCGTGCTGATGGGGCCCATCTCGTCGACTGGTTCGCCCAACACGTTGATCAGCCGCCCCAATGTCTCGCGGCCGACCGGCACGGAAATCGGTGCCCCGGTATCATGCACATCCATCCCGCGCGTGAGACCGTCTGTCGTGGACATGGCGATGCCGCGGACGCGGTTTTCACCGAGGTGCAGCGCGACTTCAAGGGTGATGCGGACGGCCGG
>JANOOS010000111.1:0-1506 GCA_031421455.1 Nitrospira sp. | reverse complement strand
GTATGCGGTGCTCCCAAGTTCGGGCCGAGTACAACCATTCGTCGCGTGAGCACGATATATCTCGCCGCCAACGTATCGGGCAGACTCAGAATCTCGGTCTGCACGACATCGCTGTAATAGGAAATCGTGTAATCCACCGTCGAAGAGTAACAAATATGTTAATCGCGCGCAAGATTGGGATCAACTATTCGAAACATAACTCTTCCATGATTCGGCACAACAAATCGCAGGTGAAAGAAGCGGAAGCAGCCGGAGTTAAGTCGGTTCCGGCTCTGGTGATGAACGGGGCGGCATTTCACATTAACTTCGGCGCCGGCATCGACGCATTGAAGTAATCGGCTCCGTCATCTGACGGGCTTGAGTTCAGGGGGCGTGCCTAACGACACGCCCCCTTTTTTTACCGCAGAACGCCGCCGCTGAGCGACCGCAGCCATTCAGCCATTCCTTACTGGCCACAGTCTGCGTAAGCGATTGCTAAACGACTTCCCCGCTACTCGAGAAGGCTCCGGAGCATCCAGGCAGTTTTCTCATGAACCTGCATTCGTTGGGTCAGAAGATCCATCGTCACCTGATCGGACGCTTTTTCGGCAGATGCAAAGACGCTTCTCGCAATCCGAACCACCGATTCCTGTCCTTCGACTAGCCTGCGAATCATGTCTTCTGCCCGGGGCACGTCCGTTTCCTCAGCAATAGAGGAAAGTTTTGAGAACTGGGCGTAGCTACCTGGAGCTGGATGCCCCAGTGCCCGAATTCGTTCTGCAACAAGATCGACCGCAAGCGCGAGCTCGTTGTACTGCAGTTCAAACATCAGGTGAAGCGTTTGGAACATCGGACCCGTGACGTTCCAATGGAAGTAGTGGGTCTTGAGATACAGCGTGTACGTGTCCGCCAAAACCCTCGACAAGCCATCCGCGATGGCTTTCCTCTGGGCTGGCAGGATGCCGATATCAATCTGCGGGCCGTTGTTTAAAACGGCCGTTGCTGGGCGCATTCTTTTCTCCATCATCTTCCTCCCTCGATTTGACTGCCTAAGTTATGGTGTCGTCTAACATTCGAGCTAACCGGATGGCAAAAGCAGAGCGAAGCGCCGCTTTTGAACGTCCGTGTTGAGCGATTCGTTAGCCTGTTTGTCTACGCCTCTTTGGGTACTTCACTCAGCGCAATGCCCAGTGCGTCGGCAACGCCTTTGCCATAGGCTGGATCGGCCTTCAGACAGTTGCTGATGTGGCGAATCTGAATCTCCTTCGGGGCGCCGCCGACTGAACGAGCTGTGTTGGCAAACAACACGGCCTGCTGACTGGCGCTCATCAGGTGGAACAGTGCGCCAGGTTGAGAGTAGTAGTCTTTGTCTTCGCGATGATCCCAGTGATCAGCCCCACCTCCCAAGCTGAGAAGGGGCTCAGCAAATTCCGGTTGCTGTTTCCATTCGCCGTAGCTGTTCGGCTCATAGCCCAGGGTCGCGCCATGGTTGCCGTCAACACGCATGGCACCATCGCGGTGATAGCT
>JANOOS010000110.1:0-3043 GCA_031421455.1 Nitrospira sp. | reverse complement strand
ACAGGGCTGCGCGTCCGTCCATTCCTCGCGACGGAAGCGTCTATCAGACGAGCGCAACTGTTGTACAAGAAAGAGCTGCGAGAGATCTTAGACCGAGCGACCACGGAAAAGACAACCGACCTCATACCCGCAAAGCAGCAAGATGGGAACGACTCGACGATCGTGGACGCGGTCCAGCGCCTCCTCCTGTATGCAGCTGTTACTCGAGCGTCCGATATCCATATCGAGCCATTCGAACTTGAAACCGTCGTCCGTTACCGCGTAGACGGCGTGATGAGAGAAGTCTTCAGCCTCACGCCGTCGCTTCAGCTCCCCCTGATCTCACGGATCAAAATTCTGTCTGGTATGCGTATTGACGAGCGGCGCTCTCCGCAGGACGGTCGATTCGAAGCCAACCTCGACGGCTTTAAAATCGATCTCCGTGTCGCGTCGATTCCCACGCAATGGGGAGAAAAAGTCGTCCTCCGAATCCTGTCAAAGGACAATGTCATCATCGACTTAGAGGATCTGGGACTCGTGCCCCCCGATTATCAAATTATCCTCCGGAATATCATGAAACCATTTGGAATGATCCTGATCACCGGCCCAACCGGATCGGGCAAGTCCACCACGCTCTACGCCATGCTCATGCGGATCGGAACGGAGCGCCAAAACATTGTCAACATCTCGACCATTGAAGAACCAGTCGAATACTCGATTCCGAGGGTCAACCAGACCCAAGTCAATCATCTTGCGGGTGTCCAGTTTTCCACGGGTCTGAAAGCGCTGCTCCGCCAAGATCCCGACGTCATCATGGTCGGAGAGATCCGCGATAAAGAAACTGCCGAAATCGCAGTCCAGGCTGCCTTGGTTGGGCGGCTCCTCCTGTCCACGCTTCACACGAACGACTCAACCGGGAGCGTCCCTCGCTTGCTCGACATCGGAGTGGAGCCGTATCTGTTGTCTTCGTCTCTGACCCTCGTGGTCGCCCAACGGCTCATCCGCAGGATCTGCAAGAACTGCCGCGAAAGCGTGACGCCCAGCACTAGAATCCTCGAATCCATCCAATCCCGGCCGGACTTCACTGAAACGATCGAAGTATTACAGCGGCAAGGCGTCCTGCGTAAGACGCACGATGGACTGGCAGGAGTCAGGCTCTATAAGGGGAAAGGGTGCGCCCAATGCCAGGGAAGCGGTTTCACAGGCCGAGTCGGCCTGTTTGAGATCTTCGAGGTCGATGAGGACATTCGCGATTTGATCATGCAGCGCAAGCCGGCATCGTTTATCCGCTCGACTGCGATCATGAAAGGGATGAAGACGATGTTTCAGGATGGGCTGGCAAAGGCGTTCATGGGCGAAACGACCATTGAAGAAGTCTTCCGCGTGTCCCTGTAACCCGCATTATTCATGAGCGCTTCTGCTCCAATCGCCGATGCCTGATTCAAGCGAGACGGGCGGGAAAAGCGCGACATGAAGTCGAAGTTCAGAGAATGGCACCGTTGAATCCGCAAGCCGAAAATAGCCCTCCAGTTTCCCGACACAGACACCGACCAAAAACCCGTCAGCTTGCCTTTCAGCGGATGAAGCCTGCACCCTGGCAGACCCATGTCCTGTACGATCCTCTCCACCCACTAGCCCGCATTATTCACGAAACTTCTACTGCAACCGTCGATGCGCCGATACGACAAGCCTGACGGCGGGCGGGCTCACCGCTCAGTCGGTCAACATACTGTTGGGGACTGGCTCCTTTCTTTTAGGTGCCTGTCCCAGTCCGACGAGCAGCGGGACAGGCACCTCTGCAGACGGCGGAGCCTGTCCCCTGGGCTCCCAGATATGGAGTTCAGGTGCCACTAGGTGTCTGACCTTCCCCCAATTCCGTAGATACCAGGTTGCCATTACTGCCTCTGTCCAACGAGGGCTCTCCGACTCCTTATATGTCGGTTAAAGCGAGTAGCCAGGCATGCCCTTTGCCAGCACATATCCCACATGGCATGTTTCCTCTTTCGAATCTAGAGTGAGGCGGGTGGCGGTACCGGAAGACATCGGTATGAGGGACCTCAGTTTAAATCCGAGTCCAGTTGCGCTATGATGGGCCCATGAATTCCACACCTAACGAAGACACCCTTCTGAAACGCATTACAGTCAATCCACGCATCTTCGGTGGCAAGCCGATTATCCGAGGCCGCCGACTCGCCGTCGAGCATGTTCTCGGTATGTTGGCAGCAGGTGACACACCTGACACGATCCTCCAGGGCTATCCATGGCTGGAACAGGAGGATATTCAAGCCTGCCTCGCATACGCTCATCGGCTCGTCGGCCACGAACGGATTGAACCGCTGCCTCTCGAATCTGCCTCGTGAAACTTCTGCTAGATACTTGTGTCTGGGGTGGAACCGTTGATCCTTTAACTGCTGCAGGGCACGATGTCGTCTGGGCAGGAGACTGGCCGACTGATCCTGGCGATGATGAGATCCTGGCCTTGGCCCATCGGGAAGGGCGTATTCTCATTACGCTCGACAAGGATTTCGGAGAATTGGCAGTCGTACATGGTCAACCTCATGCAGGAATTCTTCGCCTTGTCATTTTGTCCGCAGCCCACCAAGCTTCTGCCTGCCTGATGGGGATCAATCGCTATGGGGCAGAGCTCCAAACTGGCGCTATTGTGACGGTCGAGTTGGGGCGTGTCCGCATTCGCCCTGCTGCTCAAAATCCTCAAACATAGGACGGCCCTCGCGCGGCTCGTTCGGGAGGAATTTAGTTGCTGCGCGCAATATTCCACCCACCCAACCCCCGGATGCTGGCAGCCGTTTACCCGAAACGCACGTTATCCCGAGCCCAAGTATTCCGGTTTCTTTACCTCTCTCTTGGGGGGAGGCGGCCAAGGTTGTCCTCGACTGCGCGCATCGAACGAATGCTGGTTCATTTGGTCTATCTGGTCTATTCGGTCTGTCAGGTCTGTCTTGTCTATCTGGTCTGTCCGGTGGGTCTTGCCCATGCGATCAGTTGACTAGAAACACAGAACAGATCTCTCCGACCAGATAGACCAGATAGACCGGACAGACGA
>JANOOS010000109.1:0-2575 GCA_031421455.1 Nitrospira sp. | reverse complement strand
GGAACGTCGCAGTTAATTAAGCTGCGAGTGCCAGTTCTTGATTGGCAGTTACATTTTCCCGGAGGATTTACGAGACCCCGAGAGCTCGACATGCACCGCTGACGTTAGTATCCCCGTCGATTCCGGTCGCCCCCTTTCTTCTCTGCGTGAAACGTAAAACGTGAGAGGTATTGGGAAATGCCCAGCCTTCATGTCTTAGATGCTCATGCTACCGCATAGGTCAAGGGAATGCCAGAGCCCTCTCTATTCGATCAGGCGCGAGCGGTCATTTTGGGTGGGGGATAATTGACAGGAGGACGTAAGTTTCGCCGTCAATCTGGAAATAGAACCGATATCCGTCATCCACCCGCGCTTGCCAGATGTCGTTCGTTTCGTCATATTTCTTGGCTCGGAGAGATGGGTGTCGAAGGTTGGAAAAGAGGAACGCCAACTGCTTCTCGAACTTGGCTTGACGCTCAGCAGAGAGATTTTGATATTGTTTGCGAAAGCGGAGTGTGAAGGATGCGGTCATGCCGTCCGGCGACGAAGCGCACGAACCGTCGCGTGAGCGGTGGGAAAGGAGCCTTTGACACGACCGCGCTTGACCTCGTTGAGCGCCAACGCCAGCTCGCGATCAATCAGACGCTTCGGAACCAAGGTAATCGTTCTCCCTTTGACCTTTGCCTCGAAAAGATCTCCCACCTCAACGCGCGCTTGGGCACGAATCTGCGGAGGAAGGGTCACTTGGTAGTGAGATTTCACTTTGACAACAGCCACAATGTCTCCCTTACAAGCCTGAAACGAGTTCTACTATAGGTCCGCGAAACTGAGGCTGTCAACGAAGGGTGGGCGAGATTAGAAGCGATGACCTCATTGAGTATCCTAAAAATATTCAACTTTGCCATCAGCCTTTCGACATACGATCTTCCGTTCTTCTCGATCAGGTAAATGGTATCGTACAGATCGATAGTATGCCTGGCACGCATCATTCTGTCGATCACGACTCGCTACCCAAAGAGATCGAATAGCTGTAGTCGCGCTCCAGCGAACAGACTTGCACGCGGTATTCAAAATAGAACTTGCTACGTCCAAGTTCTTGAGCCACTCGATGGCCTGGATGTTCCCGCCAGGCTTGATGCGTTTCCTGTGATGCAAACTCGACGATTGATACTCGCTTCGCGCGGAACCCTAGCGAGAAGCCCACAGCCTGTCAACGGCCTTCCATTTTCACACGTATGGCCGCATTCCCAGACGGTTCGTAGCGAAATCGCAAAGCCGCGTCGCGAGACAGGCTCACGCAGGATGTTCAAAAGCGTCGTCCGACAAGGCCGCAGCAAGCGAAATGCCGAGGCGTACTTTCCAGTACGTTGAGGCATTGAGCGATGCGAGAACGAAGTCGGCGGCGTTTTTCAACATCCTGCTATGCGCTTTTGAAGCGGGTTACCTTCGCAAACACAATCGCTGCGAAGGGGAGGGCGAGGCCTAGGAGCAATTGCGCGATGAGGAGAGAGCCGAGCTGGCTATAGTCGGCAGGCGTTTGGATAACGCCCGCGGCCTGGTCACGGACTTCCCGGCTGACCACATAGATGTCATTCATGTATTTGGTGCCGAGCTGACTCAACGATAAGGCCAGATTCGTAAATGAAGCCATCACGGCAAAGAAGGTGGCTTTCAAGTTCGCAGGCGCGCTGTTCGCAATCCAAGCCAGCATGGGAATCATCGAGATCTGACCGAGCGGCGATTCCAATGCCGTGTCGATCAGCGCAATGAATCGTGCATCGACAACACCTCCCGTGACGCTCGCCGTCCATTCGTGCAAGCCGTAGAACATGCTCACGATCGGGAGCGTCAGAATGGTTCCGATCACCGTGAGAAACCCCACAACATAGGCAATCGACCGCTCGGCCATGAAACGCCGGAACACGAACATGCCGGCCAAGGTGAGCGTGCTGCCAATCAGCGAGAGGACGGAGAGAAACTGTTGATCGAATTTCAGCTGGTCAATCATCCACCAGGTCGTGCCTGGCCCGGGCCCTGGGATTGCCCGGAAGATAAAAACCACGACTGCTGTTCCGACTAGGGTGAATCGTTTGTCAGGCTCCAGCTCTCGGACAAGCCGGGCCATCAAGAACAAGACGATGGCCATCGACCCGACAAAGACAATCTCTTCGCTATACGAGAAGCCGCCGAATCCGACCGTGAGTGTGAACAAGACAAAGGCGAGGCTCCCACCAAGAATCCACCAGTTGGGCTTAGTCGGCTCATCTGTGTCATCACGCACATTCACCAATTGCTCTGCATGATCCGTAGAAAAACCCTGCCGGAGCAGTGTGTGTTTCTGTTGCCTCCTCAAAAACCAGGCCATACCGACGCCAAGCACCGAGACGAACGGGATCACGAGCGCCATCAGATAGACTTGCTTGTAGAGCCGAACGATCTCTGCCTGTGGGAGCCCTTCGACCCCTGCGAAGACATACACGTTGACCATCGCCACCAGAATCCCGCCACCGACGATGGCCACACGCCCGAGCGTCTGCATGGTGGTGTGCATGAGCTTGAATGTCGGCTGATCGAACGGCAGCCCCCGTTCATCCAC
>JANOOS010000108.1:0-1832 GCA_031421455.1 Nitrospira sp. | reverse complement strand
ATGAGCATCTGCCCGGCGTCTCTTCGCCTGGATCCAGCCGATCACGAAAAGCCCAGTAAAGAACGTCGCCATGAGCTGGCTCATATCCGCCCCGACCGTGGCGTGGGTTCCAAAAAACCCAGGCTCTCTCAGCCATTCAAGCATGACGCCCTTTGCGGTCGTGGTTTGTTTGGTTCATTTCGTTCATTTGGTTTGTTTGGTTTATCTGGTTAGTTCTGTTCAACCAAACAAACGAGACAAACTAAACAAACCAAAGCAACCATCCGGTTCTCACGCTTCATGAGTTTTTATGCCCTGCACAACTGCCGACGGCTCCAGTTCTGTGACGGTTGGAAAGCCGGCTTCCCTCATCCACTGAATCGCATCTGCCGTCTTGTAGCAACCGCCTCGTTCTGTGTTCACGAGAATATGGACCGCAAACGCGGTGGTCCAGGCAGGACCGGTTCCTGACTCATTTAAGAATCGATCCTTGACGACCAACCGACCATTAGGCGCCAAATGGGTCCAGACCCTCTTCACCAATGATGCATTCGTCGAAAAATCTTGATAATGCAGGATGTCGGACATCAGCACGACATCGTAAGGCCCACCAAGTTCATCCTTGTTAAAATCGCCTGGACGCAACGCAATTCTCGATTCCAGACCAGCTTCCTTCACCGTTCGTTCTGTGAGCCGGAGCGTTGCAGGCAAATCGAACACCGTAGCAGTCAGCTCCGGATAGGCCTGACAGAACGCAATCGCATTCGTTCCGGCCCCGCCTCCCAAATCGAGGAATCGTACCGGCCCGCTCAGCTGCAGCCGCTTGGCAAAATCCGGCCCACTCTGCTGTCCAATCCGGTGAAGGACCGCCAGCACATTGCTGCCTAAATCAGGGTCGGTTTCAAAGACATGCCGGTCCACTGCCCTCTGTCCCGTGCGAATCGTCTGCTCCAGTTTGCCCCAGTTGTCCCATTCTGCATCGTGAAGTAGCAGGAGATGCCCGATATATTGGCCAGAGTTGCGGACCAGATGAGTGGCTGCGGCCGTCGAATTCCCATAGGAGTCCCCGTCCTTCACCAACAGTCGCATGGCAACAAGGGCGTTCAACAGCAGTCCCAGCGTCGGCGCATGAGCGCCGATCCGAACGGCCACTTCAGAGAGCGTTTTTTGCTTCCCGTCTAACGCAGAAAACAGGTCCAGCCGGACGGCGGTGAGCAGGATTTTCGTCTCCCAGTAGTACCCAAGCTGGAAGATTTCTGCGAGCGAAAGTTCTCGTGGCACACCACGCCCCTCAAGTAAAGCTCCCCGCGCTCCCACACGAGGCATCTATAATAAGAATGCGAAACTCTCCGTAGCCCTCCTTCGCTAAAGCTTCGGAGGGCTCTCCTCGCCATTCATCCTCGCTCTTCCGAGCGGGGTATTTTGGCGAAGGAGAGCAAATCGCCTTCAAACTCGGCATCTTACCTAGATTGGAAACTGAAAGGCAAGGCAGCGGAAGTACGGTAATCGGCTGGAAAAACACAAAGGGCAGCGGATTGCTCCGCTGCCCTTCGATTGCGGGTTACCCCGCGCAGACACACTCGGGCTTACTTGATCTCAGCCTTGAGATTGGCGGTTCCGCCATCGGTCACGTCGACCTCAAACTCCACTTTCTTGCCCTTGGCGGCGAACGGATGCCAGGCCACGACCTTGTGCTTGCCTGCCGGCACATCCTTGATCTCGAAGCTGCCATCGTCCTTCACGACCGCAAAGTGCGGGCTCGACACCGGGAGGAAGAAGCCCTGCATGAACTCATGCTGGTCGCACTGTAAACGATAGAACCCATCCTTCTCGGCTCCGCCACGGAACACCAC
>JANOOS010000107.1:0-5189 GCA_031421455.1 Nitrospira sp. | reverse complement strand
GCCAACAGCGGATCAGGCCGTGGCGGCGATAATAGTGGCCGTAGCGGTCGGGACGATGTCCGTAATGTGAACGACGATCGGCGAGAAGACCGGCGCCAAGATCGCCAAATGGATCGCCGTGAAGACCGACAGTTGGACCGAAGGGAAGATCGGCGTGAGGATCGGCAACTCGATCGGCGAGAAGATCGCCAAGCTGATCGACAGATGGATCGCCGTGAAGATCGACAACAGGATCGAGTTGTGCAGATGGACCGCCCGGATCGGCCAGACCGACCTGATAGACCAGATCGGCTAGATAGACCGGACAGACCAGATAGGCCAGAGCGATCCGGACATAACTAACAGCTGCGGGGAAACGCGACTGAAAAAGGGGAACAGGCGCCACAAAGAAGGGCGCCTGTTCCCATTCGAACGATTGGAGTCCAGCCATGGCAAAGCACATCTTAGAAACAATGTTCTCCTCTTCAGCAACGAGCTCAGCCCAATTATCTACCGACATACCAGCTGCGACGATCTCTCCGGAGCGCCGGCGTGAGGCGCGCAAACACTATGGACGCATGTGTTCGTATGAGATGGTCGATTCCATTGAGGAAGATTCGGTCGGTATCAGGCAAGGAGAGGTTTTCGTACTCAACCGGAGCAAGGATGGAATGCTCCTTCTCATGGGCCAGACTCCTCAGAAGGCAAAGTTGATCGAAGTGCATAGCCACCGCTCCAGATGGGGCAGGGCCGTGAATGTTCTTGAAACCAGGTGGGCCAGGCCAGTGTCGGTAGAATCGCTTGGCACCCTGTACCTGATTGGCTGCCGACGGATATTCGGCCCCCTTCACTACCTGTCGTTCTAATAGAGGATTAATTCTTGTCTTTTTCTCCATCCAGGGATAGATAAGTAGAAACGTTTACCTGCTCAGGTAGATAGGCTGAAGGTAGGAGGTCCGAACACTTCAGCCTTCAGCCTGAATACCTGAAATTGTCTAACCCCTCAAAAACCGTTTCAGTCTTGCAGAAGAATGAGCGGGCAGGAAGGCCTGGTTATGCGAAAGCAGTGGTTGGTGCTGTGCCTGGCGGTGGGATTCTTGGTTGTGAACGGAGGGGGATTGGCCGGGGCATCACCGGCGGATAAGATTGATCCAGCACCCGCTCAACCCTCACCTGATCGGAATTGGCAGATCGGGTTTAACCCGAGTTATAGCAGCGGGAATTACGGAACGAATACGACCAGTTCGTTTCTCTATGCGCCAATTTCGATTCGCCGATTCTTTAAGGACGGCGATATTGCCCTGGTGATTCCGTTTGTCACGGCGATGACTGATGGACGAACAACTCTGGTCGGAGGTAATGCGGTCCAAGTAGACGACGGCGGTGGGAGTAATTCCGGGACGGGTGGCGGAGGGGGTGGGGCTCCTGACGACGGTGGATGTAGCGGTAAGGATTTCCCGGGTATCCCAGGAAATGCTCGAACCTGCGGGGCTACCAATCGGTTGGCCGGACAGAATGTGACGACGTCTGGTCTTGGCGACATCATTCTCAGGGGCCGCTACTATATTGTTGAAGAGAAGGGCTGGACTCCCCTCGTTGCGATTACGGGTCGTTTGAAGCTCCCGACAGCCGAGGCCTCACGTGGGCTTGGGACTGGTAAGATGGATGAGGGAGTTGGGGCCGAAATCTCCAAGCTCTTGGGGGACAACTGGATTACGTTTCTCGACGGCGGCTTCAACATCATCGGCCGACCGGAAGGCCTGAATCTTAGAAACCAATGGTGGTATGACGTCGGAGCGGGCTATTACTTCGCGAAGAATCTGCTTGGCACCGTCTACTTCGAAGAGTATCGGTCTCTCGTCTCTGGAGCCCAAAATATTCGCGATGTTTTTTTTGGCATGAGCTATAGGGCCTCCTCAGAGTGGCGTTTCAATGGGGGAGTTGCCGTGGGCGTATCCAACGGAGCTCCTGACCATGTCGTGTCTGTCGGGACCAGCTACCGGTTCTAGTTGAAGGCTGAAAAGCTCATCAGCCTATCTTGTTCATTTGGTTTGTTTGGTTTGTCTTGTTTATTTGGTTGAACGAAACTGACCAGATGAACTAGCCAAACCGCAATCGTCGAAGGTCTTTTTGATCATCCTCAGGCGGTTCCCTTGCCATTCATAATTGCGCCATTGCCTCTTCTCACAGCTTCCCCCTGGCTTTTTAACAGTTTACGAGCCTGTTCAAGGGTGTTTACGTCCGGTCTATCTTTACGTCCAACAGTACAGATACAGAGCATAAGCAGGCATTTGAAGGCCATGTTGGGTCAGCGAGCATGGCCATGCAGATAGATCGCGGCGGGTTGGACGATGAAGCCAAGCTGATTGCGCGGAGCCTGAAGCAAGATTCCGATGCTTTTGGGCAGTTGGTCGAACAATACGCGACGGTCATTGTGAATTTAGCCTATCGGATGGTGGGTGACCGGACTGAGGCGGAGGATCTGGCGCAGGAGACATTCGTTGCGGCATTCAAGGCGCTGCCGAGGTTCAGAGCTGAGTCGAAGTTTTCCACCTGGCTCTATCGGATCGCTGCGAATAAGTGTAAGGATTGGCTGCGAGCCAAACGACCGGGGCAGGGTGTTCAGGATGTAGATGTCGATGAGGTGCTCGATGCCGGAGTGGCGGCGGAAGAGCGGACCCCGGAGCTGCTCTTGTCGCAGCAGCAGGTTGCTGGGCAATTGGATCGGGCGATCCAACGGCTGCCGCCGCTCTACCGTGAAGCCTTTGTGCTGAAGCATGTCGAAGGACTCAGTTACGAGGAGATGCAGGAGATTTTGGGAGTGAACGGCGATACGTTGAAAATGCGTGTCTATAAGGGACGGTTGCAGCTGAGTCGGGAGTTGGCGGAGCTGAAAGAGGCGTAGGGATGCGTGAACAAGACTTACTGATTCAACGCTTTCTCGATGACGATCTGACGCCGGAGGAACGGGTAGCCTTTCTCCAGGTGGTGGATACCGATCCATCGTTGCGTCGGCGCTGGCTAAATCTGGAATTGGTTGTAGCGGAGGCGGCGCAGTTGCCTCGTCTCGCTCCCTCTGCCCGATTCCTCTCGCAGGTGCAGAGTAAGTTGGCGATCGAGCCCACCAGCCTGTGGGATCGACTCCGTGCGATGGTCACGGCGCCGCGGACCCTGGAATGGAATTTCGCCGGCGCGATGGTGGCTGCCTCGGTGGCGCTGGTGGCGGTCGCAGGACTGTTGCAGTTTGCACCGGAACGGATTGTGGAAGTCCCAGTCCCGATTGCCGGGGGGCAAGCGCAGACGGCATCGTTCGCGCCAGGACAAGAAAGTAAGGTGTATGTGCGGCTCGTATTGCTTCAGCCCGATGCCAGGTCTGTTTCGGTAGCTGGAGACTTCAATGACTGGAATCCTGGCGAGACCAAGTTGGAACGGTCCGAGGGGGGGCTGTGGACTGCGACGATCGCTCTGAAGCCGGGCCGCTATCAGTACATGTTCGTGATTGACGGCAAGCAGTGGGTTGCCGATCCGTTGGCGGAAGAGGGAGCGGGCGATGGATTTGGGGCGCAGAATGCGGTGCTCGATGTCGCCATCTGATATGCCAGGCCGATCTCTTGCAACGAGACAAGGGGTTGGGTACTCTCTCGCGTATGGAGATGCAACCAGCGAGATTCAGCCGCCTTCTGCGAGTTGTTATGGTCGCATGTATGGTCGTCGGTCTGTCGGCCTGCGCGAAGACGATACAAAAACCGGAGTTGCCGAAGCCTGTGGCAGGCGGTGTGCGATTCGTGCTGTTGGCGCCGGAAGCCAAGAAGGTGGCGCTGGTGGGTTCCTTTAACGGCTGGGCTGAAGAGGCAACCAAGATGAAGATGAGCGATGGGACAGGTCTCTGGTCGGTGGATGTGCCGTTGCGAGAGGGAGAATACACCTTCATGTATCTGGTTGATGGGAAACAGTGGGTCACGCCTCCCGCGGCTGAAGATTTTGTGACGGATGGATTCGGACAAACGAACGGCATCCTGGTCGTTCATTAAGACTATGCACAAGCGAATCGACATGCAACTGTGGCTACTCTGCCTAGCCTTGGGACTGCCCGCCGTTCCAGCCATGGCAGAGCCGCTCTCGACGCAAGATCGGGAGGCGATCAACCGGCTGAGTACGGCGCGGGGTCACTCGGTGGAAGAGGTCAATCAGTTGCTCAATCAAGTATCGAGGGCCGGCGAAAGAGGCCTTCCAACCGAGCCGTTGGCGAATAAGGTGAAAGAAGGGTTGGCTAAGGGTGTGGAGCCGAGGCGGATCGATCCGGTATTGAAACAGATGGTGGGGAATTTTGAGTCGGCTCGCGAGGTGTTGCAAGAGTCGGTGGCGAAGGGGATGGTCGATCAGGATCAAGGGAACCGTCAGCGAGCCATGGAGTCGTTGGCCGAAGCATTTGGCCGTGGCGCTACGGCCGATGAGGTGCGTGATTTGGCGCGAAGCGGGCAACACCAAGGGCAAAGAATGAGTCAGGACATGCTGGGGGGCGGCGCGAAAAGCTTGGCAGTGATCAAGGAAGCCATGATTCCCGCGAAAGACGGCGCCGCGGTTGTGGCGGAGGGTATGAGACAAGGTTTTCGTCCATCCGAGCTGGCGGATTTGGCTCGTGAGATAAAACGGCACGGACAAGATTTCCGGGAGGGACGCATCACCACGGAATCCATTCGCGATCAGATCTCCAGAGGTGAACGGGGCGATCGGTTGTTCCGCGACCAGGATCACAGTGGATCCGGCGGCGGGGATCGAGGTGGGGATCGCATGGATCGGGGCAAAGACTCGGATCGTGGTGGGCGGGATGATCGCGGTGACCGTGGCGACCGTTCTGATCGTGGCGGTAGCCGCGACGACCGCGGAGGACGATCGGATGGCGGTGGGGGTGGCGGCAGCGGGCGGGATCACTAGCCTTTCTTCTTTTTCTTTCCATTCTCTCAAATCCTAGTACAGTGGGGATAGCCCGGTGGGCGCGTGACAAGCGCGAAATGCGAGACTTGCGTGACGTGTGAGCCGGGCGACGGTTCGAGGTCCGAAGTTCGAGATTTTGGAACTTCAAACCCGGAACGTCGAACTTCGTATTGCGCCTGTCTCGCTTAACTCAACATTCCATGGAGGTCAGGATGAAGAAGATATTGTTAGCAGTCAGTGCGATGACCCTGTTGATGACCGGGCTGGCCTATGCC
>JANOOS010000106.1:0-7381 GCA_031421455.1 Nitrospira sp. | reverse complement strand
CCGTGGCGCAGTTCGAGCTCTGGACCAATCAGACTGCTCCTGCCGACGTCATGCGCGCCGTCCTGGAATCACGTTTCTCATGAACATCGTGCTGA
The DNA here is from genome assembly GCA_031421455.1 of Nitrospira sp. Lineage (GTDB taxonomy): Bacteria > Nitrospirota > Nitrospiria > Nitrospirales > Nitrospiraceae > Palsa-1315. Next base: position 7,286 of record JANOOS010000106.1, on the reverse strand, counting down.
TCGGCTATCGGGGGACCGGCAAGAGTACGGTGGGCAGACAGCTTGCTGCGAGCTTGGGACGAGCGCTCGTGTCAACCGATGCGGAGATCGTCAAGCGCGCGCGACGTACGATTCCGGAGATCGTTGCCCAGGAGGGATGGGAATACTTTCGGGATCTGGAGTCCGAGATCTGTAGGGAAATTGCCAGCCGTGACCAGCTTGTAATCGATACCGGTGGCGGGGCCATACTTCGCGCGCAGAATGTCGAGGCGTTGAAGACGAATGGCATCGTATTTTGGCTGACAGCTTCCGTCGAGACGATCGCCCGACGAATCGGCGGTGGCAATCAGCGACCTTCGTTGACGGGGACCAAATCGTTCGTCGATGAAATTCAGGACGTGTTGCGGGAGCGGACGCCGAAATATCAAACGGCTGCCGATCACATTATCGTGACCGATGGTCGATCGATCAATCAATTGATGGAGACCGTACTTGCATTCCTTCCTTGACAAGGCCTTCTCCGAAGTGTTTGAACTGTCAAAGTGCGCCCGTAGCTCAATGGATAGAGCATCGGACTTCGGATCCGGGGGTTGGGGGTTCAAGTCCCTCCGGGCGCACCACTCTCCGTTCGCTGAATCATTAGGATAGAGTCATTGAAGTATCAGTAGCTTGTAACTGATCTGCCTGGCCCTTTCGAGAGGGCTATCCCCCTACCAAAGCTGCATAGATTCCTCGTGTTTCCAGTAATATTCTTCGCATAACAAGCAGGATCCATGGGCTGTCTGAATGGTGCTATGCTATAGGCAGGATCGGGGCATGTATTCCAGCAGGAGGTTATTAGGTCGAGTACAGCGGAAGGCCTGGACAAGGCATTGCCCCTGTTGCGGACGCTGGTTGAGGAAGCAGTATCCCGCGGCGCCCTGGGTCTGTTCTTGCGGATGGCTGAGTGGATAAGAGCACAGTCACCAAGAGGAGGAGCTTACCATGAATCATGTAGTCCTCCATGATGTCCGGGCTGGTTTTTTTCTGATGGTGAGCCTGGCCATGTTGGCTTTCATTTGTGCCATAGCCGCGTTAAGTACCGTGATGCGCCCGGCTCGGTGGGCTGATCGCAAGCCAGCCCAACTTTAAACTGTTTCTTTTCTGGTCTGTCCTTTCCCGGTTGGTGATAGGGGGACGTGTTCCCCGCCTACCGCGGCTACTCTCAAAGTCCATCTCCAAGAGCCTGACAATTCAAGCAAAAAGTCTATGGGCTGCCGGAGAGCCTCAGCTTTTTATTCAGGTGCTATATTTAACCTACACAGGCAAAGTCTTATTCCAAAGATGGGGGAACTATCATGATCAGAAGTCCAATGAAAGCAGGTGTCGTGGCAGCAATGGGGCTTGTCCTGTTGGTTAGTCAGGGGTGTAGTATGAAGTGGTTGCAGTCCGATGGCGAGACAGGAGCAGGGTCTGCGCAAAACGGTGCGAATCCAAACTTTCCTGGCATGGCTCGAGGAGGGAGCGGGGGAGGATTAAGTGGTTTCTCTCAGAATCCCTCGGAAGAGCGCCTGGGGAAGGGTGGTGATATCGCGTCGCTTTCTTCTTCTGGAATGAGTGCCCGTCAGCGCGCGGAAATAACTAAAGAAGAAAAAGCGGCTATCGAAGCTGGCCTACAGGATGTCTTCTTTGGATACGATCAGTGGATGCTTTCAGATGCTGGCATGGAGGCATTGAACCTCGATGCACAGTGGTTAAAGGAACATCCTGGAACGGTGATGAAAATCGAGGGGCATTGCGACGAACGAGGTACAGCTGACTACAATGTCGTGTTGGGGGATAAGCGAGCCAAGGCTGCACGCAGCTATCTGATCGAATCTGGTGTAGTCCCCAAGCAGGTGGTGATTGTATCGTATGGCAAGGCACGACCTTTCTGTACGGACCCTGCTGAATCCTGCTATCAGCAGAATCGTCGCGGGCACGTACTCTTGAATGTGAAGAAGTAACCTAGCACTCCTGGTCTCTAGGGAACCCCGGTACCTCTTTATGGAGCCCGGGGTTCGTCGTTTGTTAATTGAGGTGACATACGCATGGCTCTCGTAAGGAAACAGCGGGATTTAAGTAAGGGGCATCCTCAGGCTCGCATGATCAAAGAGGAGCCTTCTATGGAGAAGCGCCAACAGCCACGTTTTACATCACAGTTCAGAAGCACCATCTCAGGTGGGCAAGGAGAGGGCCAAGGTCGGACGCTCGATCTCTCTACCGGTGGCTGTATGATCGAAACGGATCTGCCGGTTGGCGTAGGGGCTTCATTTGAGTGTCGGATCTATGTCCCGGGACTTGACTGGCCATTGCGGATTGACGAAGCCCAAGTGCGGTGGGTTAAGGCCAATACATTCGGGGTTCAGTTCACGAAGATCCAGCCTGATGAGGAGGCAAAGCTCAAACAGGTCATTGCTGGTCTCGACGAATAGTTTAAGGCGAAGCCCTTCTCATTTTCCCTTCCTTGTTTAGATTCAACGATTTAACCCATCGCCTGCTATAAGTCTGAGGAGCTATGCCCTCGTCCACAGAACTATTCGCGGCTTCGTAGTCCCCTATGGTATAAGGCAGAGGTAATGTCCGAAAGAAAATAGAACCTTCTACGCCTGCTCCTCAAGTCGCGCATCCAGAGGTTTGGACGATGGAACACATCGCATCCCCAGCACAGACGGGATTGAATATTGCCACCTTAGCTGGCGGCTGCTTTTGGTGCCTCGAAGCGGTCTATGACCAAATGAAGGGTGTGGCAGCGGTCGAGTCTGGCTACATGGGTGGCCAGATAGATCATCCGACGTATGAAGCTGTGTGTAGCGGCAGGACCGGTCACGCAGAGGCAGTACGCATTACATTCGACCCTGCCGTTGTCAGCTATCGCGAGTTGCTAGAGGTGTTTTTTGTTATCCACGATCCTGCGACACTCAACCGGCAGGGCCATGATGCCGGCACACAATACCGCTCGGCTATTTTTTATCACACGCCAGACCAGAATCAGGCCGCGGACGAGGCTATTGCAGGGATTATGAAAGGAGGGATGTATCCCGGATCTATTGTGACGCAAGTCGAGCCAGCGGGAACGTGGTATGAAGCTGAGCCCTACCATCAAGAGTATTTTTCGAGAAATCCATTCCAGGGGTACTGTGCCGCGGTCGTTGGGCCAAAGGTTGCCAAGTTCCGCAAGCTCTTTACCGCGAAACTCAAGTCATAATATCTCCTCCAATCAGGTATTGCTCTCGTGGTCAAGCCACGCATCCTCATGTCCATCCGCGTGATCGGATGCACGCAGACCTACGAAGTCGAATAGCCGTCGGTCCAGGAGAAGCGGTGGCGCCACGTTCGACAGAGCGGCGAACATACTGTCTGTACAGCCAGGCGAACGTTGCTCCCACTCACGCAGGAACGTCTTTACTTGTTTTCGTTTGAGATCCTCTTGTGAGCCGCAGAGATCGCAGGGAATAATGGGAAATGCGCGCAGTTCGGCATATTGAGCAAGGTCGCTCTCCCGCACAGCGGACAGCGGGCGAATGACCACATGCCGGCCATCTTTTGAACGCAATTTCGGCGGCATCGTCTTGAGCTTACCAGTGTAAAACAAGTTCAGGAAGAGAGTTTCAACAATGTCATCGCGGTGGTGACCCAAGGCGATCTTGGTCGCGCCCAATTCCGTAGCGACGCGATAGAGAATGCCACGACGGAGTCGGGAGCAGAGTGAACAGGTGGTCTGCCCTTCAGGAATGAGTCGCTTGACGATTGAGTAGGTGTCTCGCGTTTCGATATGGAATGGGACCTCGAGATGTGAGAGATAGTCGGGAAGTACATGAACGGGAAACCCTGGTTGCTTTTGATCCAAGTTCACTGCGACTAGGTCGAAATGAATTGGAGCACGCCGCTGTAAGGCCAGTAATAAGTCGAGCAACGCATAGCTGTCTTTCCCTCCTGATAGGCAGACCATGATCTTGTCGCCGTCTTTGATGAGGCCATACTCACCGATGGTCTCCCCAACAAGGCGAAGCAGTTTGGTTTGCAGCTGTTCCGTGGCTTCGTCCAGCTTGAGGTATGGGCGTGGAGAGCTTGTTGAAGGTGACATCGGTCGGCATTCTACGCGGTCGGCCACGCGGCTGTCGACCTCCACCCTGAGGCATCATGGAGAATAATGCAAACCGCCAGAGCGGCAAACCTCGGTCAGTTCTATTCGTATGCACGGGGAACATTTTCCGCAGTGTGACGGCCGAGTATGCGCTCAAGGCCAGACTCGGTGTCGGTACGTCCTATGTCGTCAGCTCGGCGGGGATCGACGCCAGGGCTCAGTCGATGCATGAATGGGTCCTGGCTCGATTGCGTGAAAAGGGAGCTGATCCGACTAGTCACGTCCAGCGCCAACTTACGGAGGAGCTGATCGAGGCCGCCGACATCGTTGTTGCGATGGGGCGAAACCACCAAGCGTTCATCCGGAAAGAATATGGACATGACGTTCCCCTGTTTAATCAGATCTGTCTCGGTCGCGACCAGCCGGTTTTGGATTTGCATGAAGCGATACCGGATTGGGAAACTGACCCTGAACGTGCCCGCGCCTATGTATGCTCGGTAATTGATAGTATCTGGGCCGCAGCACCAGCTTTTCTTCCTCGCCTCCTGTAGCCAGGTTTACCGGCATCTATTGTCTCGACGGTTCATTCTTGAACTCGATCGGACATTTTTTCTCCACTTTACCGATGACAGTCAATGACATGGCCTTCTAAATCGAGGCCACGTCGAAGCACATGCTATATTTCCCATAGACCTCTTGCAGGTTGACTCCGAGGAGCATGGCATTGATGCAACGATTACGGGCACAGGACGTGACAGCGTCTGACAACCATGGTCACGAGCCAGAATGGGTTTCGTGGTCCAACGAGAAGCTTCTGAATCTCCCCATGGGCCAACTTGGCATTACCCTCGACGGGGTATTCCTGTCAGAACAGATCCGGCAACTCTACGCCGAACTCGAAGCCAGGCAGCTGATATTTCGCCCTCATTTTTGGTTGTCCAACGAATGGTTTACTCCGGACGGTGTGCCGGGGATTGCCGTTCCGTTTTATCTGGCCCATCCACGACTCGCAAAGCTTGAAATGGACCAGATGCTCGAGGTCGAGGGGGGGACTGCGGAGTGGTGCATGCGCATTTTACGGCATGAGGCCGGCCATGCCATCGAAAATGCTTATCGCCTCCGTCGTCTTCGCCGTCGCCAACAGGTCTTTGGGCGCTCGTCTGATCCCTACCCCAAGTATTACAGCCCCAGGCCGTATAGTCGGAGCTTTGTGCGCCATCTCGATGTGTGGTATGCGCAAAGCCATCCGGATGAAGATTTTGCGGAGACTTTCGCAGTCTGGCTGACACCAGATTCGACATGGGCCGATCGCTACAAGGGTTGGCCGGTGCTCAAGAAACTGCAGTATGTCGACGGGCTAATGAAAGGACTGGCAGCGGCTCCGCCCAAGGTGGTTACGAGTGAGGAGATTGATCCGCTGTCCGAACTGAAGAAGACCTTGCGCGAGCACTATGAGCGAAAGCGCAGGCATTACGGGGTTGAACGGCCATCATTGTATGATCCAGACTTGAAGCGACTATTTTCCGATGCCCCTGCCCACACGGATAAGCTGAGCGCTGCCACCTTCTTGAACCGCTTTCGAAGAGAGGTGCGCCGCAAAGTCGCAGCCTGGACCGGCGAATATCAGTACACGATCGATCAGGTCTTGGAGGACATGATTCAGCGCTGCCGTCAGCTTCACTTGCGACTGCCGCTCGCGGAAGAGCAGGCGAAATTGGATTTCACCATTTTGCTAACTGTCCACACGATGAACTACTTGCGTAGCGGGCGACATAAGGTGGCGGTATGAAGCGGCTCCGAATCCTCGTCTTGATGCACGAAGACCTGGTTCCTCCGGACCCTCTCAACGGGCAGGAGGTGACAGGAGCCGAGTGGAAGACGGAATACGATGTCGTTTCCACGCTCCGCAAGCTCGGGCATGACGTGAAGCCTCTAGGAGTCAAGAGCGATCTAGGCGTACTTCGATCGGCCATAGAAGACTGGAAGCCGCACATCGCCTTCAATCTGCTTGAAGAGTTCGATGGGGTGGCGGTGTATGACCAGAATGTCGTGTCGTATCTTGAACTGCTTCACATGCCCTATACCGGCTGTAACCCACGTGGTTTGATGTTGGCACGCGACAAAGTTCTCTCTAAGAAGCTGTTTTCGTTCCATCGTATTCCGTTCCCGGAGTTTATGGTGGTACCGCAGGGGCGGACGGTTAAGCGGCCCAAGTGGCTGTCATTTCCCTTAATTGTGAAATCGGTGACCGAAGAGGCGTCGCTTGGGATCTCTCAGGCATCCATTGTCCAGGATGACGATAAACTCAAGGAGCGAGTCGAATTCATCCATGCGAGTGTGGGGACCGGCGCCCTCGTCGAGCAGTACATCGAAGGGCGCGAATTCTATGTCGGAGTGATGGGCAATGGGCATGTCCACGTCTTGCCGGTGTGGGAGTTGATGATGGACAAGCTTCCGGATGACGCCCGCCGGATTGCGACCGAACGAGTCAAATGGAATCGCACGTATCAAGCCAAGTATGGGATTCGGTCAGGCGAAGCCAGGAATCTTCCTGAAGGGAAAGCCGAGGAGATTCAACACCTCGCGAAGCGTGTCTATCGCACCCTCGGCCTGAGCGGCTATGCACGTATCGACGTAAGGATGGACGCAGGCGGGAACGTATACGTGCTGGAAGCCAATCCAAATCCGCAAATCGCGCACGACGAAGACTTTTCTGATTCGGCAGAGAAGGCTGGTTATACGTATAAAGACCTGTTGCAAGAACTGCTGAACATCGGACTTCGCTGGCGGCCTGCCAAAGCAGCCTAGCCATTACCTCTCCCTTACCCAATATCCCCGATACTTCCGAACCTTGCCAGAGCATTGCCTCTTCGCCGTATTCGGCCAAAGTTCCTGTGCCTAAATAGCCTGAGGATGCTCAAAATGGCCGTCCAGCAAGGCCGCAGCGAGCGAAGTGGCGAGGCGTACGCTTCAGTACGTTGAGCCTCTGAGCGATGTGAGAACGCAGCTGGCGGACTTTTCCAGCATCCTGCTAGGGGCCGAAGCGGAAACCAAACAGTAGGGCAACGCTTGTTTGGTCATTCTCCCGTAACGAAGGAGAAAGATTGATGTCGTGGAGATTCACGATCAACGTCGAAGTCAAGGCGAGATTGTGAGAGGCCTGGTACTCTAACGAGACGCCGATAGGGATGTACCAACTCGT
>JANOOS010000105.1:0-1827 GCA_031421455.1 Nitrospira sp. | reverse complement strand
AGGCAAGAGGCGCACAGTGATGGCCTTTTCGTGCAGCTTGAGCTGGACAAAGAAGGTACACGCAACCCCGTTTTCGATCGCAACCGACTCCAGCAGCGCATCTTTGCCGTTCCGTGCGAGAAAGAACTCCTGGACCTTGAGGATCTCGGTCCCCGCCCGCTGAACGATCGGCGTGAAGGCTTGATATATGCTCTGTAAGTCTCCGGCTTCCTCTATGACAACATGCGGCATGGTTATTCCTCTCTATACATGATTGCGCAACATGAGCTCCTTCGGATGCGGATTGAGATAGACCTGATCACGAATGTAGCCGACATCGAAGGTCTGGACATAGTGCTTGATCAGCGTCAGAGGAACAACCAAGGGCGTAAGTTCCTGATGATAATCATTGATCACGCCCAATAGCTCGGCTTTCTCGTGAGCGCCGAGCCGCTGCTTGAAATATCCCAGGATGTGCTGGAGGACGTTCACATGTTTGCGCACCGTCGCCTTCACGGCCAATGCCTTCATGAACAGTTCCCCATACCGGTGAGCGAATTCCTTGGGACGGTGCTGCTCCGCCTGACCGACCAGCCGCCCGAGCACTTCGTATTGCTGTGGGCTATGGGCTAACAGCAAATATTTGTGGATCGTGTGGAACTGCACCAGGGCCCGCCTCGTGACGCCACTCTGCACGAGATCCTGCCAGCGGCGGTAACAGAAGACCCGCTCGATAAAGTTCTCCCTCAGTGTAGGCTCGCAGAGCCGTCCTTCTTCCTCAACCGGAATCAACGGAAACTGTTCGATAAAGGCCCGCGCAAACAGTCCGACTCCGTTCCGGTTGGGTATTCCATGCTCATTGTAGAGACGAACTCGCTCGATCCCGCAGCTCGGCGAACCCTTTTTAAAGACGTACCCGGATAAATCAAGCTCCATGAGTTGCGCGATACGATTCGTGGTCAACGTTTCCAGTGCGCGCGTGTGATCAGTCCCACTCTTAATCGTCACGAGTCGGGGATTCTGAGGATCGCCGACCAGCCGCATCGCCTCGCGAGGAGTGCCTAGTCCTGCTTCAACCTCCGGACAGACCGAGACCCACTCCACGTAACGGCCAAATACATCGGTCAGAAAACTGTCACGCTTATGTCCCCCATCGAACCGGACTTCGTCTCCTAGGAGACAACGGCTGATGCCAAGACGGAGCGAAGCGGTCGTCATTTCGTCTCCTGTAGTTTGCCGAGAGCTAAATATTCCTCGCGGGCTTGCCGGTGGTCCACGATGGGTGAAGGATAGTCTATACCAATACGGCATCCGGCGAGGACTTGTTCTTCCTGGGTCATCAGGTGTGGCGCATGAATCCGGTCAGCCGAAACAGCCCTTAGCTCCGGAACATACTGCCGAATGTATGCGCCGTCGGGATCGAATTTTCTGCTCTGTAGCATGGGATTGAAAATTCTATATCCCGGCATGGAGTCTGTCCCGGTCGAGGAAGCCCATTGCCAATTGCCGTTATTGGCCGCAAGGTCGGCGTCGACGAGCCGCTGCATGAAATAGCGTTCCCCGCTTTGCCAATCGATCCGGAGATCCTTGATGAGAAACGACGCCACGACCATCCGCACGCGATTGTGCATCCACCCGGTCTGGTTCAGCTGCCGCATGCCTGCATCCACCAACGGATAACCGGTCTGCCCCGCAGACCAGGCAGCGTAGCGACGATTCCACTCCGCTCCCGCCGAACGGGGTCTCGGTAATCCGTCCTTGCTTCGGAACGGACCGGAGGCCACTTGTGGAAACGCAGACAAGATTTGTTGGAAAAACTCACGCCAGATCAACTCATCGATCCAGGTG
>JANOOS010000104.1:0-2413 GCA_031421455.1 Nitrospira sp. | reverse complement strand
CCTGAGATATTCCAATGCGGAGACATAATTCACGAGCGCGTCGAACCAGACGTACGTGACGTAGTCTTTATCGAACGGTAACTCGATGCCCCAGGAGAGTCTTGATTTGGGTCGGGAGATCGACAGGTCGCCGAGCTTCTGCGTAGTCAAGAATCCCAAGACTTCATTGCGGCGAGACTCAGGACGGATGAAGTTCGGATGCTCCCTGATGTGGTCGATCAGGCGATCCTGATATTGGCCCATCTTGAAAAAGTAGTTGTGCTCGCTGATACGTTCGACGGGTCGTTTGCAGTCAGGGCAGAGGCCGTTCTCGACATCTTTCTCTGTCCAAAACCGCTCATCGAATGTGCAGTACCATCCAGTGTAATCATCCTTGTAAATCAGTTGCTTGCGGTAAAGTTCCTCAAGATATCGTTGAACGATAATTTTGTGCGGCGCATCCGTCGTTCTTATGAAAGCATCGTTGGAAATGTGTAGCCGTTTCCATAGGGTCTGGAACTGAGGCGCCAGCTTGTCGCAATGGGCTTGCGGGACGATGCCGGCTTTGGCCGCGGCCTGCTGAACTTTTTGCCCATGTTCATCGAGCCCGGTGAGAAAGAAGACGTCGCGTCCACGCAGGCGCCAGTAACGAGCAAGGACATCGGCAGCCACGGTCGTATAGGCATGTCCGATGTGGGGTACGTCGTTGACGTAGTAGATTGGCGTTGTGATGTAGAAGCTGTCGGGGGTACTCATCTATGAGCCTGTCCGGCATTGACCTTTCTACTGCGGCGAACGATGTCCAGGCATATGCTTTGTTCTCGGCCCCAAAAAATCCTCAACGTATTCCAGCGAATACGCCTCCGGTTTTTCGGGGCCTGCGGTCGCGCATCTGCCTGCCCCTCCTTCGCCTCGTGACGAACGGCAATGTCGGACAGGCTCCTGGCGTGACAAAAGATATCAGGTAATAAACGGCGAAAGCTAGGAGCCTGCATGTCTAGGACAAGCCCGGTCTTTCTGGTCTCTCTGGTCTGTCTCGTCTATTTGGTTTAACCAAACAAACAAGACAAACCAAATAAACCAAATAACGATCTTCTTCTGTTGGCGGACTTTTTCAGGATCCTGTTAGACCGGGGTGCCGGCTGGGGCAAGTGCGAGCGCGTCGCGCAGACGGAGCAAAATCATTTCCAGCGCCATGTGGAGATTGAGGTGCCGCGTGGCGCGTTGCTCGGTCATTTCAATCTCACGGAGCAGGTTCAACAGCGCATCGGTATTGGCCTGTTGCGCATAAGTTTCGAGCGTCGCGAGGTCATCAATGTTGAGTATCTGGTCGCGGTCTCCTTCGACTTGAATCAAGACGAGGTCGCGAATCCAACGAGCCAGCCAGGCGAGCATGTCCTGTGCGCGATCGGCCTTCGCAATCGTTTCCGCAGAGGAGAGGATGGATCCGATCGATTGCAAGGATTGGGGGCGGACTAAGTCCACGAGTTCCTGTTGGCGCGCACGAGTGTCTTTCACATCGGCAGTGAGGGCTTCTCCAAGGCGGCCTTCGCTGATGATGGCGAGGAAGCGCGCGTCTGAGGGCGGGATTTCACGTTTCAGGATGAGTGCCGCTTCTACCTGTGTGCGAGCCGGTGTCGTAAAGCGCAGGGCCTGACAGCGTGACCGGATGGTCGCCGGGAGGGCTGCGGGACGACTTGAGATGACGAGGAAGAGGCTATGCGCGGGTGGCTCCTCCAGCGTTTTCAACAGTGCGTTGGCCGCGCCGATCGTCATGCGGTCGGCGTTGTCGATCAGACAGATTTTTCGTTCGCCGATGAGCGGACGATACATGATCTGGTGTTCGATCTCGCGGACTTGCTCAATTTTTATTTGCTGAGTGGCCTGTTCCTGGTCCGGCTCGATAACGAAAAAGTCCGGGTGTGTGCGGGCTTCGATCTGTTGGCAGGATCGGCATGTGCCGCAACTGTCGAGACCGTTCGTTTCCGGAGGCCGTTCGCAGTTGAGAGCTTGGGCAAGGCGAATGGCGGTCAATCGTTTCCCGATGGCCTCCTCGCCGTGAAACAGATAGGCGTGAGCCAATCGCTCATGGGTGACGGCGGATTGTAAGAACGCGATGGATTGTTGATGGCCGATACAGTCGTCAAAGGGCATGTTAACTCCGGCGGCGCGGTCGAGCGATCCAGCCTATCACGATCGCACTGAGCTCGTCCTGCACTTCTTGCGCAGGCCGATTCGCATTCACGATCGTCATGCGTCCAGGCTCTTCCGCTGCGAGCGCCAGAAATCCCCGGCGTACCTTTCGATGAAAACGTTCTGTCTCACGGTCCAGCCGATTCTGTTCCCCACGATCGGCTCGCCGCCTGGCCAGGCCCACTGATACCGGGAGGTCAAGTACAAGGGTGAGATCCGGCGTGAGCCCGCCGGTTGCAAC
>JANOOS010000103.1:0-4442 GCA_031421455.1 Nitrospira sp. | reverse complement strand
TGGCGAAGGGCGATCCCAAGACCCAAAAGGCGAGACTCTGGCAATTATCGGAAGTCTTAATTCCCAGCGGGAAGGGCTATGACTTTAACCAGGCGATCATGGACTTTGGGGCGACCTGCTGCACGGCAAGAAATCCCTCCTGTCGGCAATGTCCGATGAAATCGTTTTGCAAGACCTACCCCTTTGAGTCTAAACCGCAAAGAACGAAGGTGCAGCATGAAGGTCGTTGAAGTCGCTGCCGGCCTTATCTATCGTGAGGGCCGCTACTTGATTGCCCGACGGAATCCTGGTGTGCATTTGGCTGGTTTCTGGGAGTTCCCCGGCGGGAAGTGCGAACCTGGTGAAACATTGGAAGAATGTCTGCGGCGGGAGTTGTTCGAGGAATTGGGTATTCGCATCGATGCGCCGATACCCTTTCAGATCATTCGGCACGAATATACGGAGAAAACTGTGGAGCTGCATTTCTTCCATTGTAGGATCGAATCTGGACAGGCCACAGCCATCGAATGCGTGGAAATTCGATGGGTCTGGCCACACGAGTTGAGAGACTTTGAGTTTCCCCCGGCTGATCGCCCGATCATTGAGGCCTTGCAGCGACAGAGCATAGGACCGGTTTTATGAAGGTTGTTCTGGATATAGAGACAATTCAAGCGCCTCGGGAAGAATGGGCGCGGCTGGCGGGGAAGCTCCCGCCAAGCGGCGAATCTGAGCCGCCAGGCGAGGGGTACGATTAGTTTACGGCTGGTGCTGCCGAGGTTCAGCGGCGCGCCGAGGATGAACAATATGCGAAGTCGGCCTTCGACGGCACTTTCAGTCAGATCGTCTGTATCGGTCTGTTGGAATTTTCCGATCAGCTCGAGCCGCGTGGGTCGGTGGCCTGGTATGGCGGGGATGAGCGGGAGTTGCTGCGGCAATTCTGGGGCCGTTTGGCGCAGAACCGCCCGACTCTCTTCATCACCCATAACGGTCTGGGTTTCGATCTTCCGTTCCTTAAGAAGAGATCGATCATCCACCAAGTCAAGCCGAGCCTGGACGTCAACCTCGCTAAGTTCCGCACGGAACCGGTTTACGACACGATGGCGATCTGGAGCAATTGGGATACGCGCGGGTGGGTGAAACTCGACGTGCTGGCGCGCGCACTGAACGTTGAAACTAAGTCGGGCAGTGGGGCTCAGGTGGCTGAAATGTGGGAGAAAGGACAGGGGCTTGAGTTGGCTCGGTACTGCCTACAAGATACCTATGTGACGTATGCCTGTTATTGCCGAATGAATTTCCGCCAGCCCCTGTCCAGTGAAGTGGTCTTACTCCAGCCGGAGTTGCTGAATGTCGATTGAGGTAGCTTAGCGAGTCCTTGCCGCCTCGGCCTGTTTCTTCTTCGCAGCCGGTTTTCCGGATACCTTGGTCAACCGAAGCGCTTGCATTTCCTCGTCGCGGTCCCGGAGTTGGCGTTTCATCCACTCCGATTCCTTGCGCAGCATACCGATTTCTGTATCCTTCTTGGCGAGCGCAGCTCTTGCTATTTTTATTTCACTGAGTCTCTGGGCCGTCAATTCAGTGTCCCCAGACTCCTGGGCCGTATTGGCGGAGAACGCCTGAGCGCTTGGCGGGACAGCGGCCGTTATGGGAGCAGTTGGTGAGACCGCTGTAGCTTTTGCCATTGGGAGGAGAGCTGGCATTGGGGCCTTGGCCATTGCATGGTAGTCGATGATCATCGTCATGGCGCCTGGCTCACCGTTGGAAGCATAGGCCGGAGCCGGTTCGGTACGTGCAGCCGACTCTGGCATAAAACCAATCGGCTCAGTACCTTTCCTAAGGGTCAAGTAGATCGATTCCTTCTGCACGTAAAGACTGCCCGTGGTGGGCTCAGAGCCTGACCCTGCCGATGAGGATATGCGGAACCCAACAAGCTGTTCGGGTTTCGCCTTTGCTAAGCCTTGTGTGAGCAGGGGGGAGAGAAATTCTACATCCTCATCGCTGAAAATTCTCATCGGCTTGCTGCCACCAGCGGACATTCTTGAAGATCCGGTTATGCTGTCATTGGCATATAACCCTTTCACGATCTTTGTGATGGTCTGTTGGTCGATTACAGCTGGATGGCTGGCTTCAAACGACCAATCGGACACTTCTTCCAAGTAGACGCTGTTATTTGGATTCTGGGCGAGCTTTGCCCCACTGGCGCAACCGCTGATGAGGAGCACACAGGCGGCGATTCCGACGAGGCTCTTCAGGATCGGATGCTGCACATTCGTTTGCGGGAGATAGCTTTTCATCGCGACTCTCCTTCTTTCGGAATTGGTGCGTGTGATTATCCGTGGCGAGTGCAATTATCGAAGTCCAGGGCAATTACCAGATTCCCAGGCCCATGAGTGCCATGCTCAGTGCAATCCATCCGAAGAGTCCCAGCGCAATGATGGTTTCCAGGCTCAGGGACAGGGGTTTTTTTTCTTTTACGCTGTGATCTTGATTCTCGGTCATGCTTCGTCTCCAAGGAGTGAGAGTAATGTGTTAGCGCCTCATTGGCTAAGCAAAGACTATGCCTTTAGCAGGATGAAGTAGACTGCCTGATCTCACCAGGTAAGATCTGGCAATATCAGGGGAAGATCGGGAATAAGTACGGAATGGGCTGACTCATGAGGACGATAGTAAGAATAAGGGAAAGTTAGTGCAAGCATATGATAATGCAGCGCTAAATTGTAACGCTATGATGAGTTGTGCAGGGGGTCTGGAACGGAAAGGTTCTGCTTCCCTTGGGACCATCATGCGGATGGTGATTCCACGTTACTTCTTAAGATCTCATGGGGCGGTGGGATTGCCAAACAGATGTTGTTCAGAAGTGTTCGCTTTTGGAGTCGATCCTACAGAAATGATTCTGGGGGAAGTCAGGCGAGGCAACAGCGATTCAATTCACAGGCGGACGTTCTGCATATAAAGTTGTGGACGAAGCATCGTAGACGGCAAGGGAGACTATGTCTCCGGGTTGAGAAGATACGGCGCTCTTGTCCCAGATGATGGTGATATTGCCGTCGGTTTTCCCCCTGCCCTGCGCAGCGGATCGCTTCGCGTCTCCTTCGACTAGGACTGGAACTGTTGTCTTCAGATATTCCCGGTTGCGTTCGTAGGAAATGTTCCGTTGCAGGTCGAAGAGTCGCGTGATCCGTTCGGTCTTTACCGGCTCGGAAACATCGTCCGGAAATTTGCGTGCGGCGATCGTATTCTTTCGTTCAGAGTATTTGAAGATAAACGCTGAGTGAAACCGTACTTCTTCAATCAGCCGGTACGTCTCGGCAAAGTCCTCATCGTTTTCCCCGCAGAAACCACAAATAATATCGGTGCTGAGAACGATGTCCGATCGCAGGGTACGGATACGTCCGACCAAGGCGCGATATTCTTTATTGGTATAGGTGCGGTTCATCAAGTCGAGGATGCGGTCACTGCCGGATTGTAGTGGTAAATGAATTTGCTTACAGATGTGGGGATGGGATACGACGGCCTCCAACAATGAAAGCGGAAAGTCTTTGGGGTGAGGGGAGGTGAACCTCACGCGTTGGATGCCTGGTACGTCCGCCACCGCCGTGATCAATCGTGCAAAGTCCCAGTTGCCGAAACGATAGGAATTGACGTTTTGCCCCAGGAGCGTGATCTGCTTGAATCCTTGTTCGGCGATCCGGTGGGCCTCCTGAACAATCCCTTCCGGATCGCGGGAACGCTCCCGGCCTCGAGTGTAGGGGACCACACAGAAACTGCAGAAGTTGTCGCAGCCTCGCATGACGGCGATCCAGGCATTTACCCCGTCGGTTCGGTCCGGTACGACATCG
The DNA here is from genome assembly GCA_031421455.1 of Nitrospira sp. GTDB lineage: Bacteria > Nitrospirota > Nitrospiria > Nitrospirales > Nitrospiraceae > Palsa-1315. The sequence continues at coordinate 627 of JANOOS010000103.1, read as the reverse complement.
TGATAGGTTTCATATTCCGAAAGGTCGACGGCAAGTCCCTTCTGATCCACCCCCTCCTCTTGCAAGCGCATCGCGTTGCGGATCAACATCGGCAGCTGGCGATAGGCATCAGGGCCGGCGAGCACATCGACCAGCGGTTGAAAGTCGGTCAGTTCCTCTTTCAGGTTTTGCGCCATACAACCCAAGACACCCACAACCAACGGACGCTGCCGCTTGAGTTTTTTGAGCTCAGATAAATGCTTATAGACCTTATTGTGGGCATGCTCGCGAATCGCGCAGGTGTTCATCAGAATCACGTCTGCGCGCTCGCGCTCGTCGGTAAACACAAATCCATCCTGCTTCATAAGGGAGCGAACTAGTTCTGAGTCGTACTCGTTCATCTGACAGCCGAAGGTTTCAAGATGCACGTGAGTCGCTGTGGATGTGGCCTTCATAGAAGCGGCACCCTTCGCATGGGCTGATGCTCTGTTGTCAGCTGACCCAGCGCCCAACGGTCCGACGTTCCGATAATCCGTACCTCCTTCAGATGATTGGCGAGGTCGATGTTCGAGGGGACGCCCACTTTCAAAAAGTTTGCTGTCACCCCCAACGTGAAGCCATCCATCGCTCCTGACTCGAAGAGGACGG
>JANOOS010000102.1:0-7808 GCA_031421455.1 Nitrospira sp. | reverse complement strand
GAAGCGTCAATCGTCAGTGGTCAAAGGTCAATCGATGTTGAGCGGTGCCCGTTATTCCCGTCCGCGCACGATTGACGAATGACTATTGACGGATTAGGTTCTTGCGCAGGCATTCCTGCAGCGGTATAGTGCGCGACCTGTTAAGAAACCCTGGGAAGCTGATGAGTACAGATCAACCGACTCGCCGTGTCATCGCATTGGCGCCGATGCCACCCGAGAAATCCGCCTATGCTCTGGCCCGCTATAGCCGCTCACCAGACTCGATCGAGGACAGCCTCCGCTGGGTGCACGGACATTCTTCTGAAAAGTTCTGGGAACAGTTCTACTTCGACTACGGCCATGCGTCGATTGCCGATCTCGGCCATGTCATCATCTGTTTCGAGGACATTTCCGAACTCGCGGCCATTAGACTCGAAGACGAGCCTTTATGGGACGGCCAAGCGAAATCAAGCCGGTATCAGAACTTTGCCTCCGGCGGGTGGTACGTGCCTGATTCCATTCGAGGGTCGGAAACGGAGGGCACCTACCACGGCATTCTCCGCAGCCTCGCCGAGATCTACCGGCTCTTGCACCAACCCTTGACCCAATTTATTTCCGAGCGTGAACCGCGTCCCGAATCGATGAAGCCAGCCGATTACCAGCGGACGATCGCCGCACGCGCGTTCGATGTGACGCGCTATCTCCTGCCCCTCGCTGCCAGGACGAACGTCGGGCAAGTCGTCAGCATCAGGACGCTGGAGAAGCAAATCACCAGACTGCTGTCGTCGCAACTACCGGAGTTGCGGTCGATCGGGGACGAACTCAGGGATGCCTGCCAACGGTCACCCGTGAATCTCTGGGGTGAACTGTGCGGTCAGCCTGGCGCACAGGAGCCCCTCGCGCCGACGCTCGCTCGTCATGCCAAGCCGAACGATTATCAAGCCTCGGTCTACCAGGATCTTGCCAGATATGCGAAGGACGCGCTGCAGGGAACCGGACTAGATCAACCGGCTTCCTGGGGCAAGCCGGAGCCGGTGGATCTCATTGAGTCCCACGATCCACTGGACGAAATTGTGGCCACGTTGCTGTACCGTGTCTCGCACGCGCCCTATCGGAACCTCCTCGCAGTCGTCCGTACCTGGACGGAGAAACAGAAACAGGAAACGATCGATGTGGCGATGAGTACGCGAGGGCCCTACGACGAACTCATCAAAGAGTTCCGCAGCGGCTACGCCTTCACGTTCGACGTGCTGATGGACATCGGAGGCTGGCGCGACATGCACCGGCATCGGCGCTGCCAGCAGATTCAGCAGAACTTTACGACGCTGCACGGATATGAGATCCCGCCGCCGCTCGTGCAAGCGGGATTAGACCGGGAGTACAGCCAGGCGATGGACGCCGTCCGTTTGGACATCGAGCAGCTCAAGAAAACCAGCGCGGAGGGGTCGCTCTACGCGACGCCGTTCGGATTCAAAGTGCGGTGCCTCTTTAAGATGGACTATGCCGAAGCCGAGTACATCGCCAAACTCCGCTCCGGCGTGAAAGGCCACTGGTCGTATCGGACCATCGCCTGGTTGATGAAGCAGAAATTGGCGGCGCGCTACCCGTCACTCGGGGATCGCATTCAGGCCACTTCGCCGGACATCGAAGATACCCTCACCAGATAATCAGACCGACTCCGATGACCGACTACCAAGCCCAATGTGAAGCGAGGCTGCTGGAAGGCCAATGGGATCAGGCCCAGCAGGCGGCACTGGCCTGGTCGCGCCATCCTGCTACCGGCACAGAGAGGAACCCGCGGCCTCATTTTGCCCTGAATGTCATTCATCTGCTCCGGGGGGAGTTTGCCGAAGCTTGGAGTACCCACGCGAAATGTTTGGAAGAACCAGAAGACATTGCCCAAGTCAAAGAATGGATCGAGGGATTCGTCGCGCGACAGCCTGAACAGGCCAACGCCCATCTCGTGATGGGGTTGTTCCTGGCCCAGTCAGGCCAATCAGAACAGTCGATCGCGGTCTACAGGAATGCGATCAAGCTCGCGCCGCAATCCGCCCATCCCCATTATTTTCTCGCCCAGATTCATGAGCGGGCCAACCACCTTGAAATGGCCATCAAGGAATACCGCGAAGCCGTCCGACTCGATCCTTCCCATGCGCCGGCGCGGACTAACCTCGGCGTGGCCTATCAAGAGCAAGGCCGGTTGGAGATGGCGATCCCGCAATATCGTGAAGTGATCAAACTGAAACCACACGATGCGACCGTCCACGTGAACCTCGCCTGCGCGCTTGCTGAGCAGGGAAAGTTCGAGCCGGCCTTGCAGTCCTATAAGGAAGCGTTGCGCCTGAATCCCAAGGACGCAGCCGTGCATTTCGCTCTAGGAGATTTCTATGAAGCCAGGGGCCGCCTGGACCAGGCGCGAAAAGAATACGATGCGGCCCTCGTCGCCGATCCGAACTTCGGCCCGGCTCATTCCGCGATCGGCTGGTTGGAGCTGGCCAAGCAACACTTGCAAGCCGCCTATGATGCGTTCAATCGAGCCCTCAAGTCCGATGATCAGGACCCTCGGGCTTACCACGGCCTCGGCGAATATTATTGGTATAAAGGGAAGCGCGAGAGCGCCATGGACAACTTTGCCAAGGCGATCAAGTACTACAAAGATCCAGAAAAGAAGAGCGCGATATTGAATCAGCTATTCCAAGAAGGCCAAATGGCGGATTGAGAAGGGGTAACCTGGTTGGTCCCCCATGCTCGCGCAACGCGCGGTCTCAGAAGACCCTCGTTGGACGCGCGCAGTTGGCGACCAAGCCAGGCCACCCCTTGAGAGGGAGTAACGAGCGAGCTTAGAAGGAACATCTTTATAAAGTGCGGTGCTCGCTCAAAGCGCGCGGTAGAACGAAGAGGTGGCGGGCCCTCTTGATGTGTGGGGGAGCAAGAGAGGACCCATCGAAAAGCCACCGTATGACGCTCGCTGAGGCGCGTTGCTGAGCGGGCTTTTTGAGCATCCTGCTGGGCCCCCGAAGCAACATTTCTCCTTGCTCGCAGAGGCCCCACGATGAAACGGTGGTCCCTCGATGCGCGCAGTCGAAGAAGGAAGCCTCAGGCCCTCTGTGGTGGGAGTGAAGGAGGAATTCTCGGCCCGCGCGCCCTCGGAAGGGCCTCAGTCGACGCGCTGAGACTCTTTCCGCAGTCGATGGTCTGCTCCCAGCTTGATTGACTTCAAGATAAAGAAACCGTAGACTCACTACGTCTTGAGCATTCTGAATGTTCTTTCAGCCGATCTCAGGATCTTGTCTGACTTGTCTATCTTTCCCCGTATAAATCAGGGACTTTGGCCCTGTCTGTTCTGCCAAGGTAGGGGGTAACCGTGGCGGATACTGTACCGACCATCAGAAGCTTCAAGGACGCACCGGTCATCGAAACCGTCCTCTCGATCCAGTTTAAACCCATTCCCGGTTTCACCATTCCTCATTTTGGTCTGTACTGGAAAGAGATCAGAGAAGAATTCAAACATTGCGAAATAAAGAATCCAATCGTTCACATGATGGAAGATTTCCAACGAGGTCCAGCGCAAAGATCTTCCGTCATTGACCTTGAATTATCTCCTGAGCGCGCCATTAGATATTGGTTCATGGATCATACACGTAACACTTTCATTCAAGTTCAACAGGACAGATTCATTTTTAATTGGCAAAGGATAGAGAAAGAGGATGTCTATCCAAGGTACAAAACGACTCGGGAAAAGTTTCTGAATGAGTGGAAGAGATTCTGTGATTTTTTGACAAGTGAGAATATACCCACACCAGAAGTAGACCAGTGCGAAGTAACCTATGTGAACCACCTAGAGTACACAGCTGGATGGGATTCCTATGGTGAACTGAACAAGATAGTTTCCTATTGGTCCGGCAAGGCATCCGGCGATTTTTTGCCGCCCCCCGAGAAGGTAAATATCAACATCCGCTACGCAATTCCTAATAACCAGGGAAGGCTGTATGTATCGCTGCAGCCGGTTATTCGGACTCGTGACGCAATAGAGGTGCTACAATTGAACTTGACGGCGCGTGGAGCACCAGCTTCCTCAAAAACCGAAGATGTGTTCAATTGGCTGGATCTAGGAAGAAAGTGGATAGTCCAGGGATTCACCGATTTCACGACGGATGAAATGCACAAGGAATGGGGTCTAGAACGATGATTTATTCAGAAGCCATTACTGACGCAGCTACTGGAGCAAAACCTGCGATTGAGTGGCAGATTCGCGGACATGCTAATACGGGCGTCGAATTTTATCCGATCATACAGCCGACATGGCAAACGTCGTTGGTGGAGAAAATTTCTAGTTATAGGTCCTTGCCTCAAAACTGGAATAGCTACGGAAGTCCTCCTCCTTCTGCCATAGCAAGGCAGAAAGCAATCTGGTTCATTACTGCTCTGCTGGACGAGAAACGGCCAAGACCCAGGGTGACTCCTGTTTCAGGTGGTGGAATTCAGTTCGAGTGGTCATATGGGGAACGTGAAATCGAGATCGAGTTTCTCCACGATGGTACGATGGAGTATCTTCTAGCAGATGCCAAGACAAACGATGAGCTTCCAGGGCGTTTTGACCAACCCAGCCGTGCTGACATAGGGCGTATATTGTCATGGCTGATCGAATCGGAGTGACGGCGGTTGCTTTATTTCAATGTCGAATGGCCTTCCCCCTGACATAGATGACACAACCATACAAGATAATGAGCTGCTCTATATTCGAGTCTTCCCCGACAAAGACTCGCTAATCTTTGACCCAAACATGACGGTTTTTCGGCCTACGACAGGCGCCCTAAAGCGTAGGGAGCAGCCTCTCTCCGTTGACCTTGGCTCCATCTGCACCCCTCAGGAAACCAGAGACAGAGACAAATCGTTCGCTTTTCATGTTGCAGCTTTCACGGCTGGGACTGCTCGGAAACATGGATGCAGGGTTGTCCGTGATCCGATATCGGAGAGTAAAGAAGAGCGAGAGAATCCTGCGCACGCCCTTGTGTTTGGAAATCATGATAGCGGAAGTGGTGGGCTCATACCCAATTCTCAGAGCCGCAAGATCGCACACGAATCTAAAATTGTACTTCTCAATGAAAACGCACCGTGGCCTAAGGGGAGTACATAGCCTATGTATGTCTGGAGCATCGCCCTATACGTCTCCCTGGAAGTAGGGGAGAGAAGATCGCGCGGAGTCGCATGAAAGAGGTGAAAGATGCGAAACACTCTTAAAGACTTTAAAGCCCGGGCGCTTGCTCGCCCGGATGTGCGTCGTGAGTACGAAGGACTCGAAGAGGAGTTCGAAATTCTAGATGAGATACTCAAGGCGCGGGCCGAGGCAGGACTCACTTAGGCTTGACCATGACGGGATGATCCGGCTAGTATCCACAATGGAATCACTATGGAACCACCGAAGAGGAGACCCATATGGCAACCTTGACCATCAAGAATATCCCTGAGCCTCTCGTCAAACAACTCAAGAAGCAAGCGACTGCACATCGACGCAGCCTGAATTTCGAGGTCATCTCCTATCTTGAACAGATGATGCACAGCGTCCCGGTTGATGCTGACGCCCTGCTCGCAAGGGCGCGGGCTATCCGTGGAACTCTCAAAGGCGTTCGGCTGACTGATCGCCTACTCAATGAACTCAAAGTGGCGGGGCGACTGTGATCGTCGCCGATACGAATCTGTTGATCTATCTCTATGTCCAAGGCCACCGGACACAAGAGAGTGAAGCTGTACTGCAGCAGGATGGGCTGTGGGCTGCTCCGTTACTGTGGCGGTCAGAGTTTCGTAATGCTCTGATCGGGCTTGTCCGTACAGATGCGCTTCACCTTGAAAAGGCGCTCACGATTATCGATGAAGCCGAACGGTGGATGATCGGACACGAATATAGCGTGGTCTCGCGGCAGGTGTTGGAGCTTGCCAGACGATCCGGTTGTTCGGCCTACGATTGTGAATTCGTAGCCCTCGCCCAGGATCTGGAGGTGCCGCTGGTTACGAACGATCGACAGGTTCTCAAGGCATTCCCAATCATCGCTGTCTCTCCATCGGCCTTTACGGCCTGATCCATCTCAGAGATCCCAGAGGCTGCTCAAAATTTCCGCCAGCAAGGCCGCAGAGAGCGGGATGACCGAGGCGCACCCTTCTCACCCACCCCCGAGCTGTCGGAACAGCTCTTTTCCCATGTGCGGTACGTCGCAGGGAAGCGCGCGACTGAGAACGAAGCTTGGGAAAGAGCGCGTCTTGGCGCGCTGGGGTTGGGCGGGTGAGAATGTCGGAATTTTCAGCAGCCGATCAAAGATCGCGGATGGCGCCTTGCAGCACCGTAATCTGCGTCACTGCATCGCCGGAGGATTTCAGTTCTGTGCGGATTTGTTCTTTGAGGTAGGAGGAGTACCCGACGCGGTCGATCAAGAGGTCGAGAAACCGTTCGACGGGGAGCAGGCTCTGGGCCTTGAGTTCTTCCACCGTTTCATCGCTGACGGGGACGTAGCTGCTTCCCATATGGAACACCACATTGTAGTAGCGGTTTTTCCCGATACGTTCGAACCGTAGCCCCTTCACCTAATCCTCCCAGACCGCTTCGTACTCATATGGCTCTCGACATCCGTGAAGCGCCTATCGATATTCGCGCGAGACTCGCGAGATGGGCAACGGTTCGAGGTCCGAAGTTTGAGGTTTACCGAACTTCGAACCCAGAACTTCGAACTTCGTGTCGCGCCTGTCGCGCACGCCCTGCGAGAGGGCTCATTCTAGACAAACGAAATCTGGAAGACAAGGCAGAAGAAGCTCTTCGTCCCGGTGGTTTCGTCCCGAACACTCATGAATCATGCGGGCTAGGCGAGGACGGCCGACTGGTCAGTCGAAACGGTGGACCACTTTCCAGCAGGTAGGTAGCGGATAAAGGCTCCAGTATGAATGTCCAAGACAATCAGATGCAGCCACATATTGTCGAAGAGTTTTTGGAGGTTGTGGTGTTTCTGGACAATCGAGCGGACGATGGCCGGTTGTCCCTCCACGACAATGGTCAGTCGCATCGGCTCATGGACCCAGACCATTTGAAAGGGGAGGCCGGTCCGAAGATCGCTTTGCGCACCGTCCATCACGCCGACGAGGCCGGTGACATTATGCGGCACTTTGGTTCCGCTGCCGTATCGAATATTATCGACACGCGAGAAATAGTATTCGAGCCCGATGCCGGCCACGACGGGTCCGACCGCGGTCAGAATACGTTCCAGAATCGTCCCGTCTGGATCTTGATCGGGGTCGTAGGATTGTAGGAAGGTCCGGCGGTCCATGAAGTGTCCCTGCGTCAGCGCGCGCCGTCCCACGACCACGGACGCGTTGGTGGCATGGCCCCACTCCGGATGCACCTGGCTGAAGTCGACGGAGCGCCGTTCCATATGGCGAAGCGAATGCGCGGGTGATGCGCCCTTGGGAGCCAGCGGCAGAAGTCTGCACCGCTCCTGTGCATTGAGCGCGCGGGCTTCGTCCACATCTCGAACGAGTCGAGAGAATTCCTGCTGGTGAGTTGTCGGAATCCGTTCGGTCTCAAAATACGTGAAGCGGTCGGAGGCGGTGTTATGTTGCGCGCCGATGAAATAGGTATCGCCAGGAATATCGATGCCGCGCTCACGCAAGGCGAACCGCACTTCCGGCTTATTGGCCATAGAGGCCAGGGCGCGGGCGTTGGGGCCCCCATGCTTGCCGCCGCAGGCGCCGCAGTCATGAGCGGATTCGTGCGGGTTGTTCTGACTCGTTGAGCCATGACCGACGAAGACGACGAGCCGGGCAAAATTCTTGGTCAGTCCGATGAT
>JANOOS010000101.1:0-4267 GCA_031421455.1 Nitrospira sp. | reverse complement strand
TTACTACTGTCCCGATCGCAAGTCTGACCAGCAATATTCAGCTAGGCCGGCGCCAGGCTGCGTACCCCTCGTCGATGAGAAGCAGCCAAACCAAGGCGACGATTCGCTGCAGCCTCAGCGCGAACCAACAGATTTCAAAATCGAAAACCTCCAAAGTGATGTGTCCGCTTTCCTCAGCCGGTACCATCAACTTCTTGAATGCTGTAAGACAGACGTCTCCGAGCTTCAACGAATCGACGAGGCAGGCGATGAGGTGGGCGATCTGCTCAAGTCCACGCAGGCCAAGCTCTCCAATCACTCGATGGCATCCCGCGGCATCATGCTGCGGGAAATGATCCTGCCAGTGGCGAAGGCCCGAGCGGACATCAAAAAGCTGCGCGCCACTCTCAATCGCATTGGCACCATCAGCAACACCCGCGAATCCGGCGACTTTGAAGAATCAGGGCGAGCTGCTCAGGCTATTCGTGAGATGGAGGAATCCATCGAACGAGATATCCGCGCACCAAAGCTGTCGACAGGACCAAAGACTGGCGCCGGTATCGGCAGCGCACCAGCGGCAGGACCGAGTATCGGAAAAACTCCAAAGACCGGCAACACCATTGGAGCGGAAGGCGTGACCGGACAAGATATCGGAGCCTCTACCCGCCACAGCCACGAGATCGGCGCATCCGGGCCGACCGGCTTCGCCATCGGAGGGACGGGTCGCGCCGGGCCTTCGATCGGAGAGTCAACATTCAACAGCGAGTCGTCTTCGGCGGTTGGCTCATCACTGCAACGTTCTACCGTGGGATCTAGCCTGTCGGATTCGACGGTGGGATCGAGTTTCGGCGGTTCAGGGGTAGGCTCAAGCCTCGGAGACTCGACAGTCGGTTCAACGATTCAAGAACGCGGCACCAGCCCACAGCGGTGATCTCCCTCACTGGCTCTGAAGCGCAGTCGGTACCGATTCCCATGTTTCTCCACGATTCTTACTCCTATACAAGCCACTCCCGTTCGTGCCAGCATAGAACACGGCTGGATCGGTCGGACTCTGCACGAGCGATCGGATATTGAGCGTCGCAAGACCCGTATTCAACGTGCCCCACGTCTCCCCACCATCTTCGCTCCGGTGGACGCCTTCTCGACCGCCCAGATAAATGACACCCTTCTTCGTACGATCCAAAATCATCGAAAACAACATCTGGTCTTGCAGGGATTGTCCGATCCGTACCCAAGCCCTCCCACCATCGATTGTCTTGTACAGCCCCGTCAGCGTGGACGCGTACACCGTATCCGGCTCAAACGGATCGACCAGCACCGACGTCACGCTGAGCGCGCGTGACGACTTAATGATATCCGGCGACACGAGGCCGTTGTTCACCTTCTCCCAATGACCTGCCTCGTCGATCGTCTTGTACACTCCACCGCTCGTGCCCGCGTATAAGATCGCCGGTCTCGTCGGATCCATACCCAGCGTGACTACCATCAACACTTCCTTCATCCCTTCCATTTTCTTCACCCAATGCTCGCCGCCGTCTTTCGTCTCGGATACACCCATCGTTGTGGCGATAAAGATATGATTGCTGTCCGTCGGATCGAAGAGGAATTGATTGACCACCGACGAGATCGTGACATCGTCTAACCCCGAGCGCATCGAAGCCCAGCGCTGCCCGCCATCGTGGCTCTTAAAGACCGCATCGCCCTTCGTACCCGCATAGACCGTCGCGGGATAGACCGGATCGACGGCCATCGAAATCACGCGCGAGTGGCTCATACCCCGTGACAGATTCGTCCAGGTCTGCCCCCCATTGCGCGTCTTATAGATGTAGTCGTTCGTCGCGACGTAAATGATGTCAGGACTTTTCGGGTTGAGCTGAATGACGACAATAGGATCGCCGCGATTGCAGCCAAGGAGGGGAAGGCCTAAGAGGAGCAGCAATAGGAAGGCGAGTCGTTTCATGAATCCAGCTTGAGGCGATGTGCGATGAATGATCCTTCCAAGCTCGCTCGTTCTCGTTTTTCAGTATGGCGCCAATGATCGGTCCGACTGCGCGCGTCGAACGAGCACCTTCTGAGCGTGCGCGTTCCGCGAGCAAGGGACCGACATGGGCGCCATACGCTCCTGTTTCAGCATCCTGCACTAGCGGTAGTTGGTGAACTGCAAATCAATCCCAAAATCCTTGCCCTTGAGAAAGGCCATGGCCGCTTGAAGGTCGTCCTTGCTCTTACTCAGCACACGCACTTGCTCGCCTTGAATCTGCGCCTGCACTTTCAGCTTTGACTCTTTGATCGCCTTCGTCACCTCTTTCGCCTTGTCCGCCGCGATCCCGTTTTGAATCTTCGCCACCTGACGCACCGTGCCACTCAACGCCGGCTCAATGGTCCCGTAGGTAAAGGCCTTCAGCGAGACCCCCCGCTTCACGCACTTAGTCTTGATAATGTCGTTCACCGCATTGAGTTTATACTCATCATCGGAGATCAGGGACAGTTCCTTTTCTTTCTCCTTCAACGTGATCTCCGTCTTTGAGTCTTTGAAGTCGAAACGCTGCTTGACCTCCTTCGTCGCCTGATCGACGACATTCTTCATCTCTTGCATGTCCACTTCCGATACCACATCGAACGAAAATTGTTCAGCCACAATCCTCTCCTCTCATCACTTCGCCCATCTATGTCCTCCAAAAACTCTCTTCGATATTCCAAGGAGTGGTCTGCTTGATCTCCCACTGCGCGCAGCTTTTTCACCCGCCCACCCACTGGCAGATATTTTTCACCTGCCCTACCCTCCGATTGCTTCGCAATCGATTTCCCGTGACGTGCCAATAGCCCAGGCGAGGGCCTTCTAATCTCCCATATTTTCCCAAAGGGAACGGCCAAGGTTGCCCTTTAGTGCGCGCATCGAACGAGCACCTTCTCAGCGTGCGCGTTCTGCGAGCAGGAAGGGCACCTGGCCGCTCCCGCCACCCCTAGCAGCACCCCCCGCCGGGCAACTGCAACCGCCGCTCCTCATTGTCATGACAAATCGTCGTCTGCATTCTTCCCGGAGAACTTCCACCCGCCATCACCACCACTTCGCTGCTGGTGAACGGCCGCTTCAAGATCACATAGCCATACCATTGCCTGATACTATCGCCCAAGACGATCACCGCGAGCAAGGCCACCACCGCCACCAGCCCAGCATCCAAGTACAACGCAAAGGCCTGCCCGCTATCGGCAAGGGACGAAGCCTTGTTCACAAACATTCCAAACATCTCATAGGACCCCATCAACGTGATCGTGCCGACAAACAACATCGGCAGCGCGGTGATCCACAGATACTGCGCCTTCCGCATCTTGATGAGCACCGTCGTACCGATACAGAGGGCCAAGGTGCCGAGCAACTGATTCGCTGCGCCGAACATCGGCCAAAGTGTCGAAATGCTACCGGCACCGATGAGATAGCCCCAGGCTCCCACGATCAGCCCACTGCTCACCAATACGCCAGGCCACCAATTCATCCGCCGCAACGGAGCGTAGAAGCGCCCCCCCATTTCCTGAATGAGATAGCGTCCCACACGCGTGCCTGTATCGATCGTCGTCAAGATAAACAACGCCTCGAACACCAATGCAAACTGATACCAATAGGCCATCAACCCGGCCATACCAGGGAGCGCCGAAAAAATGGACGCCATGCCGACCGCGAGCGACACGGCCCCGCCAGGCCGGCCAGCCACATCCGCCTCGACGAGTTGCGAGAGTTCTTGAATTCGCGAAACAGGAAAGCCCATCGCAGCCAGCGCATCGGGGGAGAGCATCGTATTGATCGCCAGATAATCACCGGGAATCAACACCGAGGCCGCAATCAAGGCCATCACGCCGACAAAACTTTCCAACAACATCGCCCCATAGGCGACCGTGGCCTGGGACTCCTGCTCGATCATCTTCGGCGTGGTCCCGGATGAGACCAGCGAGTGAAAGCCCGACACGGCTCCGCAGGCAATGGTGATAAAGAGAAAGGGAAAGAGCGTGCCGGGAATAATCGGCCCGCCGCCACTTGCAAATATCGTCACGCGCGGCATCTCAATCGTCGGCGCCATGAGCACCACGCCCACTCCCAGCAACACCACCACCCCGAGCTTCATGAAGGTAGAGAGATAGCCCCTCGGCACGAGCAACATCCAGCCGGGCAAGACAGAAGCAAGAAAGCCGTAGCCGGCCAATGCCCAGACCAACGTCGTTCGCTCCAACTCGAACCACCCGGCAACCGAAGACTGAGCCACCACCCGCCCGAGGATCACAACCGCAACCAACA
>JANOOS010000100.1:0-3707 GCA_031421455.1 Nitrospira sp. | reverse complement strand
TCGACCGCCCTGTTTAATATGGTAGTTTGCCGGACTGACGGGATGGGCAGCCGGGTCGGTATTGTGGTGGGGAAACGGTTCGGTATAGCCGTCAGCCGGAATAGGGTAAAGCGCCTGTTTCGGGAACTGACACGGCAACTGCGTGGTCAATTGCTCCCTGGACTGGACCTTGTGGTCTTCCCCAAGCGGGATTCGATTATGCAACCCTTTGCCATCTTGAAAGGGGCATGGCTGTCGACGCTTCAGCGCCAACGGCTGCTTCGTATCCATGAGGACTAGCGTTCGCCGGTGGGCCTGACTCTGCTTGCCGGTTATCGCTATTAGGTCTCGGCTTTTCTTTGTCAGCCTGCCATTCTGAGCCAACCTGCTCTGAATATGCGAGGGCCGCGATCAGTTGGTATAGGTGCTTCGTGAACGCATGTTTCTGATCCACCGTTCGATGAAATATTGAATTTTTCATCGTGAGATTTGGATCCTGTGAAGTACTAGGATCGCAATTGGTCATATCGGGGTAGCGGGTTATTATGGACAAACGCGTTGTCGTCTTTCTCGTTCTGTCGTTAGCGATCATCCTGGGATTCGATCTGTTTATTAGACAGATGGGATGGGCTCCTGACCAGAATCACCCTCAGCCTCCCACTGAGGATGCCTCTGGCTCCGGCTCCTCCGCAGAACCAGAGCCGGCTCCTGCCCCAGGAATAGGCACGAACAGCGGTTCGACCGGTTCGAGCCTCCCATCCAAATCCAGTCAAAAACCCGGCGCTCCCTCGTCGGATATTGCACCGACAATATTGGAACAGACGGTGACGATTGAAACCGACCTGGTTCGGGTCGGACTGTCGAATCGTGGCGGGGTGATTCGCACATGGGAGCTGAAGCGGTACCACACGTCGCCCCCGGAAAAAAAGCCGGTGCAGCTCGTGTATCACGGGGGGAAATTCAAGGGCCCACTCTCGATTACAGTCACGAATGCCGACATCGACAAGACAGTTCGTGAAGGCCTCTATACTATTGAGAAAGATTTCACCAGCCTCGATGCCGCGCATCCTGTCGGGCATGTCACGATGCAGTTTCACGATCCAATCACCCATATCGGTGTGGAGAAAAAGCTGACCTTTCATCACGATAGTTATGTCGTAGATGTGTCGGTTGCCCTGGAGGGAATCACCGAGCCCTATGACATCGTGCTGGGAACTAACTTTGGAATCGTGGAATGGGGTAGCGGATTCATCGGTGTGATCGGATCGGCCTCGCAAGTTGACGACAAAATAGACAATGAGACGCCGGAAAAGGAGCTTGAGCGGAAAGGGACTGTTCAGTGGGTCGCCTTGCACGATAAGTACTTCATTTCTGTATTAATGCCGAAGCAGGGCACGTCCTCGTTTGCCAAGACCGAAAGCGAGCAGATTGTGTCGAGCGGGGTGAGGATGGCCGCGTCAGGAGGCGCGTCCTCGGCTGCGCTTCAGCTCTATGCTGGTCCAAAGGAATATGACACGCTCAAAGCCCTGAACGTGGGACTGGAAGATACGATCGATTTCGGATTCTTCATCTTCGGCAGTTGGTCGGTTGTAAAGTCGGTCGCTAAGCCGATCTTTTATGTACTGCGGTTTATTCATGACTATGTCCCCAACTTTGGGCTCTCCATCATCCTGCTGACGATGGCGATCAAGATCTTATTTGTGCCGCTGCAATACAAGAGCTATAAGTCGATGAGAATGATGCGGGTGATTCAACCGAAGATCAAAGAAGTCCAGGAAAAATATAAGGGTGACCGCGACCGTTTGAACAAGGAATTAATGAAGCTCTATCGGGAACAGAAAGTGAATCCGCTGGGTGGCTTTCTCCCGATGTTCTTGCAGATGCCGGTTTTCGTGGCCCTGTTCAATGTCCTCTACACGACGATCGATTTGCGCCAAGCCCCTTTCATGCTCTGGGTGACAGATTTATCGCTGCAGGATCCCTTTTATGTGTTGCCGATCCTTATGGGGGCAACGATGTTTATCCAACAGAAAATTACGCCCACCACGATGGATCCGACACAGGCGAAGATCATGTTGGTGCTCCCGATCGGCCTGACATTCCTGTTCGTGAATTTCCCTGCAGGCCTTGTGTTGTATTGGGTGACCAATAATATCCTGACCATCTCTCAACAATTGATCACGGATCGTTTTCTGTTGAACGACAAGGCGCTGGCCTCGGCAGGGGCTGAGCAGAGCAGCAGCCCGAACGCATAGGCGTTTCCCGACCGGTCTATCTTGTTTATCTGGTCTGTCTCGTCTATTTGGTTGAACCAGACAGACCAAATAGACCAGATCAACCAAATGAACAAGACAGGTTGGAAGACTTTTTCAGCATCCTGCCAGTGAAAGAGGCGTCATGCATGGAGGACTCGACGACACGAGTTGTGCCATTGCCACCCCCGCAGGCGAAGGCGGCATTGGGATCGTTCGTCTGAGTGGTCCTCATGCGCTTGCTGTTGCCTCCCAAGTTGTTCGGCTTCGGTCTGGTGATCCACTCTCATCGGTTACCTCTCATACATTGCATCTTGCCGATCTTGTAATCCCCGCATCGCAGAGTCAGAAAGGGATGCCCATCCTTCACAAACGCCTGCCTGTATCGGGCCTACTCGATGAAGCGCTCGTGGTCTATATGAAAGGGCCTCGATCGTATACGGCAGAGGACGTGGTGGAGATTCAGTCTCATGGCGGAGCCTTGGTGCTTGGGATGGTTTGCACGGTATGTATTGAGTCCGGCGCACGGATGGCGGAGCCGGGAGAGTTTACGAAGCGGGCCTTTCTCAACGGGCGGTTAGATCTCTCCCAGGCGGAAGCGGTACTCGATACAATCAGGGCCACATCATCCGCCGGATTGAATATCGCTCAACGCCAGCTACGGGGTGATCTCGCTCGTGAGGTGGAACAGGCTCGGACCTCTCTTCTGACGGTATTGGCCCATGTAGAGGCGGGAATCGATTTTGTGGGCGAAGATATTTCCTTTCTTCAGCGCGATGAACTGGTGCGCATCGTGGGCGAGGCCTGTGCGGTGGTTCAGAGGCTGGAAACCACGGCGCAGGAGGGTCGGATCTTGCGGGAAGGTGCGCGAGTCGTCATCCTTGGCCGACCGAATGTCGGCAAATCCAGCCTGTTGAACCGTCTTCTGAGGGAAGAGCGGGCGATTGTGACGGCCATTCCCGGGACGACGAGGGATGCGATTGAGGAATCTATCGATCTTGACGGGGTGATGATTCGTTTGGTTGATACGGCAGGAGTGCGTGAAACGGTCGATATTGTCGAGCAGGAAGGGATTAAACGGACGCGTGCTGCACAGAATGAGGCGGACCTCCTGTTAGTGGTCGTGGATGGCAGCGTGCTTCTCACGAGCGATGATCGGGCGCTCTTGAGCGCCGCCGGGGGTCGTAAGCATATAGTGATCCTGAACAAGGCGGATCTTGCCGTGACGGTAGAAACAGATGCCGCGCTTGAGGGTCACCCGGTATTTGTTGTTTCGGCTAAAACAGGTTTGGGGATTGAGACGGTGAAGTCGGCTCTTCGCGCTCAGCTTGTGTCCGAGGGCTTTGAGGCAGCGGAGAGCGTCACGGTGACGAACGTACGGCATCGTGACGCATTACGCCGGGCCGGTGAATCCCTGGGCCAGGCTCTCGAGTCCGTGCGGTGCGGAATGGCCGGAGAGTTTGTCTCGATCGATGT
>JANOOS010000099.1:0-3258 GCA_031421455.1 Nitrospira sp. | reverse complement strand
CGGAACTTGTCGGCCAAGTTGCCCTGATTGAACGTCGCCGTATCGTTCTTGAGCCGATCACCCAGCCGGCGTTTTGCCAAACGACTGGGAACCCGTTGTTTAGTGACCGTCAACCCGCGACCTCGGCTGCGTGGCGCGCGAGCGGATGTTCGTCCTTCTTCCGACTTTGATTTACCCATACCCTCCCTCTCTCCCTGAATTAGTGGGGTGCCGACGCCGGCGTCGATGCCAGTCCGTCCCGCGGACATCCCGCAGGCTGGCTCGTCTGTGCCGGCAGTTCCGACTCTCCGTACACATGTGCCGCAATGGCCTTCGCCACATCAGCAGAAAACTCTTGCTGCATGACACGCACAACTTTGGCTGTCGCCTCACGATCCGACAGATGGCCTTCCTTCCCACCCTTCGACAGGGCGCCGACCACCCGCTGGCTGGTCAAATCCACGACTTCGAAATCGCTGCACCATCGCACGAATTTGAACTGCGGGTCACGCACGTCGATCGGCCATACCCGCACGACACCCCGCACGAGCAGCTCCGGAGACGGACCGCTGGAATCGCCGGTCACTGAACGGTCCCCTCTCCATGTCCGACTCGTGACTTGCAACCCTTCCTTCAACAATCCCTCCGTCAAGGCCCGTTGCGCCGGCTCAGTCTGATCGCCGGTCACCACAACCGCCAGCACCAGATTCGTCGCAAGAAACTGTTCGAGTTCCTGCGTGAGTTCGCTCACGCGGTAGGCTGCAGCGGTACCCTGCCCGCTCGGTCGAATCACGCGAAGATCGGCATTATAGGTTTCCCGCAGCACAAGACTTCTGACAGCCCGTCTCAGGGCTCTGACTCGTGCCAGCTTATCGGAGGGCCGCTGAGCCTCCTCGACATCGTTTCCGATCGATCGGTCCAGCTCGGTAATCCGTTCCATGAACGATGTCTCTGCCTGAGGGCGATGCATTCCCGCCAAGGCATAGTGGAGTCCTTTCTGCACATCGGCCCACCGATCGACGATCCGAACATTCTCCAACACCTTGTCGGTCGACACACGGGTCAGATTGTCGAGCGTCAAACGCCGTTCAGCACTGCTGTGTCCTCGCTGCTCGATCACCAGATACGACTCCCAGTCTTTCGCCTGCGCACTCACCTCGGCTTTGAAAATTCTGGCCACCGCTGCATAGGCACGATCCTCCGCTGCAGCACGGCTCTCCGCCTGTCCCACGCCGACGAGATATTGACCGGACGGATAGGCATCACTCACCCCATCGATCCAATCCGGTTTCGATTGTCCTCCAAACCATGCGCAGCCGGATAGTACAACCACCGCCATCAGCATCGCCCCGATCCGGCACACGAATTTCAATCCGTCTTTCATGGCATCACCCGTTGAAGCAGCACGGCGGTTTCACCAGGCCCGATGGACAGGGTCTGCATGGCTTCAGGGGTCAAGGGACCATGAGACCCGCCGCCTGACTGGCTCTGTACCTGGTAACGCCCTGGTGGAACCCAGACCCGAGCAAGATGGATTTCATCGGGCAACGTCTGCCAGCTCCGCTTATCGGCTTCTTCCGATGCCACTGCCAGTCCTTTCGCCAGCAACCCCACCAGAAGACCGACCCACGGCCCTGCATCTTTCCCCGCTGCCTGCTGAGCCCCTCTCATCACTCCCTCGGCCAATGCGAACTTTGTGGCGGCACGAGCGAGAGCCTTGACGGTAATTCCAGCCATGCGCTCCGAGAGCGCCTTATCAGCTAAGGCCGTCACGTTATGCACCAACTCAGTGTTCACCGTCACCCTTGTGCCGCTGTCCGGGATGAGACTCACCCTATCGACAGGCACCTGCGTCTTCTGTGGAGCGAGCCGCGGCAGCGCCACCCGAACGACGCGCCCGTTCAGTCCGTACAAGACCGTATCCACTCCCCGATTGGATTGCCGATTCGCCTGCGACAACCCGCGATTGAGAAGCACCAACTGGAGTGCATCGAGACTGACCGGCAGGTCAAGAAACTGATCCTCCTTGCGTGGTGCACGACCATTATAGCTGATCACAACAACTTGAGCGAGCTGTTGCAACGACTGACTCGTCTCCCACTTCGTATCGGGAAACAGACGCCGATACTCGGCCAGTTCTTGTGTGAAATGCAGTGCCTCAGCCGTTCGTAACAAATCCTCACGCAACTGAGACGGAACGGCCGTGTACGACCAAGCGCGGGTGGCATCGAAGGTCTCATAGGCCTTCCGATAGGCGATGAACGCGTTATTCACATCGCCGGTGCTTTCATAGAGGATGCCGCTGAGATACCGCGCAAAACCGTCCTCCCGATAGGCCCCCTTCTCCTGGGTTCGATCCGACAGGACATTGAGCCGGTGGTCGATACGCCGAGCCTCCACCAGCGCATCCTGCCACTGACCCAGTGCCGTATAATTGAGCGCCTTCAGCACATTGACCAACACCTGTTCGTACGGATCGCCCTCATAGGCCAGCGCCGTATCGTTCGTCATGAACGCAAGTGCTTCCGTTCGAATCTTCCGCGTGTAGAGACGATCTATTTCATCCTCAGCCTGTTCCAATACAATATTGCTCTGCTGATAGTCGCCGGCGAGTTGAAGGAGCATCCCTCGATCCATCCCATAGAGCACACGGCTTTTTTCGCCGTACTCCTTTTCAGTCTGCTGGACGATGGCGTCGGCGCCCTTGGGATCGTTGGCGCGCAGGCTTGTGTCGATGAGGAGATATCTGTTGACCGAGGGGCCGCATCCGGCAAGCAGCACGAATGCCAGCGCCGCAAAAAGAGCCTGGGTGGAAATAACAATGCCCCACCGTGCCGGAAGACAGGCGGTGGGGCATGAGGCAAGAGGGCTCAACGGAGGTCGCAGAGCCTAAAAGATTGAACGTTTCTTTTCGACGACTTTCTTAATCTTCTTCTGGCCGTACCAGACCTTGGCGTTGCTTTCCAAATCCACCATCTGCAGGTCCACCTGATAGAACACCGCCTTCGTTCCATCGGCCTCATCAAGGATGGTTGCAATGGTACCCTTCATCATGTAATCGGCGCCGATCTCTTTTCCAGGCGCTTTCTGCGTATCCTCTCGCGCATACATCGCTTGTTCCTTACGTTCAGTGCGAAGTTCCTCGCGATCTCCCTTTCCCGCCACAAACGTGACTTTCTGGGAGTTTGTCAGTTCACGTTCAAGATCTGTTACAAACGTGTTGACGTTGATATGTTCGTGGCTGCTGTTCTGAATGGTTCCAACAACGACGACCGGCTG
>JANOOS010000098.1:0-7062 GCA_031421455.1 Nitrospira sp. | reverse complement strand
ATGGCGCCCTGCACCGGCAATCAATCGAAAGAGGATTACCAGCATATCGTGTCGCAGGTCCGTCAGTTTCTCGAAGGGCGCGACCATGAACTGCTGGATAACTTGCGTACCCAGATGGAAGGGGCAGCGGGACGTGAGGAGTTTGAGGAGGCGGCGCGCTTGCGCGATCGGCTCTTTAATATCGAACGCACGCTTGAAAAACAACGCATCACCCAAACGACGACGACCGACCAAGACGTGATCGGTCTGGCGCGGCAAGGCTCGGCGGTCGATCTCCAGATCCTCTTCGTGCGTGGCGGCCTCCTGATCGGACGCAAAGACTTTTTCTGGCCCCATTCTGCCGACACCGGAGACGAGGAACTCGTTCGATCCGCCATCGAACAGTTCTACAACAAAGACGGTCAGCCGCCCAAAGAGCTGCTTATTCCTACCGGCCTCGACGATGTGACTGTGATCGAAGAGTGGCTTTCAGGAAAACGAGGGAATGCTGTTCGGGTCGTGGCGCCAGAGCGGGGCGTGAAGCACCAATTACTCCTTCTGGCGGAAGAGAATGCCGGCGCGGCTGTCGCCAATCATCTCCGGGACGAAGAAATCGGACGCCAGGCGGTTGAAGAACTCAAGCGGCTTGTACGGCTGGATATCGCGCCACGGCGCATCGAAGGATTCGATATCTCGAACACCATGGGCAACCAGTCCGTTGCATCCATGGTCGTCTGGGAAGATGGCCAAATGAAGAAAGCCGACTACCGCCGCTTCAAAATCCAAACTGTGACCGGCGCCAACGATTTCGCCAGCATGCAAGAGGTGGTCACGCGCCGCTATGGAGACAGCGAGAATCTCGCGCGGCCGGATCTCATCCTCATCGATGGAGGCCTAGGCCAGCTCGCTGCGGCAATTGAAGGGTTGAAACAGGTCGGCCATCGAGACTTGGCCATTATTGGGTTAGCCAAAGCACGTGGCGAAAAAGACGAACGGATTTTTCTGCCTGGCAGAAAAAATCCCATAGTGCTTCGCGCGAATTCCCCTGCCACCCATCTGGTACAGCGCATTCGCGACGAGGCCCATCGATTTGCCATTACCTTCCATCGCAAGTTGCGCAGCAAAGCGCTGATGGCTTCCCCGCTCGATCGAATAAGCGGCATCGGCGAGATCACGAGAACTCGCCTGCTCAAACAGTATGGCAGCCTGGCGAACATCGCTGCCGCCACAGATCATGAATTGGCGGCATCCGGCCTCGACGCCAAAACCGTCGCAGAAATGCGAAAAGCCCTCGCGAACACGACTCCGTCTCAAGGTTGAGCGCGGTCATTTCTTGCCCCTCGCTCGGTTTCCATGCGATATCGTAGAGAGACGTCATGAGTATTCTGGCAGGCTGAGGGAAAACCTTGTGCCCACGCAGGATGCTCAAAAAGGCCGTCCAGCAAGGCCGCAGCGAGCGAAGAGGCGAGGCGTACGCTTCGGTACGTTGAGTCTCTGAGCGATGCGAGAACGATGCTGGAGGACTTTTTCAGCATCCTGCAGCTAAAACATGAATTTGACGCTGACCGTCCCCAAATGAACAAAGGCATGGTATGTCCCGTCGACGGTGGGGTTAAGATTTCCGGTAACCGTCCGCGCCTCATAAAACCATTCCTGAAATGCCACATCGAGTCCAATCCCCTTGGGCCAGAGCGCGGAGGCTCCTCCGCAAGGTACCATTCCTAGAAACCGGCCCGGACCCTTGCACAAGAATCCGGCCCCAATGGACAGCGTGTTGGAAGATAACGAAATGATCGCCGGGTTGAACGTCATATCAGGAACGGGATTCTCTGTGCGCGTGTACCCTGATCGCACCGCCACATCCCAATGAGGTAACCACGCTGGGTTGAGCCATTTGTATTCGGTCCCGATCGCCACGACCGGCACCGTCTTCCACTGTTGCGGTTGCTGGGTGACTTCGCCGGAGGAGAGGTGAATGTCGAGGTCACGATTCGATTTCCACCCGACATATTCCACGTCGAGCTCCAACTTCCATTCCCGCTCACTCGTACGAACCGGCCAGATCGCAATGGCTCCGGTATAAATCTGTGGCAGTACGAGATTGGCGGAGGCATCGGCAACCTTTGCCCCGTTGACCAACAACGATCCACTCAACGGCACTACAGCCTGGGTGCGATAGACCAGCCCGACGGAGGCAATCGGTTTGCCATCGCCGTTTCTAAGCGGGGTGTAGAGCAGGCTGACAGTTGCGCCAGCCCCCGTTCCGTTGCCATTGAATTCGACGGACGCGCCGCCCAAGATTTGTTTCTGTTCCGCATGCCCCTGTCCAAGAAAGCTTGCGAAGGTATAGATGTCTGCACCTATCCCGATGGACAATTGATCGTTCAGCTTATAGGCCAGGGTCGGCTTGATATCGATGAGCGGAAGCGCTGCAGAGGTAACGGCGGAATTGAAGGTTCCATCTAACGGATAGCGTATGTTCAAACCGAACGGCGAAATCAGACCGAGTCCGACCGTCACCTTCGACAGACTGTTCCACCCGAGAGCTCCTAGGTTCGCACTCACGTAGGAATGGCTAGGCGGGGGAAGCACGACACTGCCTCCAAAATCCCCTCGAATATCTGTCCCGGTCGGGCTATTGAACTTGACGGACCCCCCAAGCAGGGCTGTTCCGGTGATGACCTGGACTCCATCCACCTGACTCAGTCCGGCCGGATTGTAGTGAATGGCCGAAGCATCATCGGCCTGCGCGGCAAAGGCATTCCCCTGCCCAGCAGCAACCGCCCCTTGTGGCTGGAACCGAAGGGCCTGCGCATGTCCAAGCGATGGACACAGTAATGAGATTAGCCCTAGAGCCAAAAGATATCGTTGGTTCCACATACCATAATCCTTACAAAGCGTCATCCGTTAGCTGACAGATTCAAGCTTACGCATTATCAGAAGCTAGGAGACGGCTAGAATACTCTTGAGGATATAGCCGATTGAGAGAGATCTCGCTAGGGCCAAAATACCTTCTCGCAAATCTGCTAAGTATTATGGTAGCGTTCATGCGAACTATTCTACCGAGAGCCATCTATGGCACATGTCCAAGAAAAGCGCCCCTTCCCCAAGCACATATTTGCTCAGCTAAGCAAAACCGAGTGCGAAGGTTTTATCGAGGTTCTGCATTTCGCGGTGCAATCAGAAAGCCCCGAAGATGTCAAAGATGTGCTCGCACGGTTTCAAGCTCTGTTTCCTTTTACCCGAGTGATCGGTGGACTTGCAAAACTCAGTCGCACTGGCGCGTTTGAGGGCTTTACCAACGTGCTCAATGTCAGCTATCCGGAAGAATGGCTCCGCCTCTATTGGCAGAAGGGGTACTTTGAAGTCGACCCGGTCTTCCAGACCGCTTTACGAGAACCGGGGACGCAACATTGGGAAGCCACCTACAAGGCCACAAGCTCGGATAAACAGCGCGAATTCATAGCAGCGGCGAAGGAGTTTGGTCTAGGGGATGGGATCACAACGGGAGCAGCGGATCCCGCATGCGGAGTCGGAACCTTTTGCTCATTTGCCTCTGCTGAACCAGTGGATGCAAAGCGCTATCTGCAGCTAGTTGAGTATTTTGGATATCACGTCCATCTTGCCCTCTTACGCACTGCCCCAAAGTGTTCGCAAGCGGTTGCTCCCTGCGTCAGGGAACTCACGTTGCGTGAGATGACGATCCTCAACTGGGTGAAAAACGGCAAGACGAACTGGGAGATCGCCAAAATCATAGGCGTGACCGAACGAACCGTACGGTTCCACGTGGAAAGCATCTTCTCGAAGCTAGATGTCACCTCGCGATCCCATGCGGTTGCGACCGCCCTCCAACACGGCCTCCCGAATGTAGTGTAATCATAGTTTGTTTCCTTGAGTTCCTCACAAGAGCACCGCAGGCCTCTCCTGGACCGAGGTGCATCTTGTCTGTCATCAGGCTGCCGTACCCATTACCGCTAACCGCTCGCAGTGTGAATAGGCAGAAGTCCGACCCACAATCATCTCGCCCTGTAGCGTCTCAATTGAGGACATCCAGTTCAGTAACTGTGGTTTTTTGATCGCGTTCTCTTCGTCAAATCGAACCATGTCGTACAGCGCTGCCACGGAACTGGCTCCAGCTGGAGGAAGCACCACTGGCTCTCCTATCATTTCACAAGGGAACCCTAGCGCTCGAAGCGTTCGAAAGAATCGGTGTTCGACCTCAAGATAGTAGTACCGAATGTCGTTCTCAACCGCCCATTGGTAGACGCCTTTCAACAGCGCCAGCATCATCTTGGACGAGAGTCCTCTATCTCGGATTTCAGGATCGACCGCAAGCCTGGTGATCTCCGCAGTATCTGAATTTTTTCTGACGTGATAGCCGGTTGGGAGCAAGGCGCCGAACTCTTTTTCGAGCATGAATTGCCCGGAAGAGGGAAGAATTCGAGCTACCCCAACCACTGCTCCATCGTCTCTGACTAGGCCGACGGTTGTTCCCCACAAATCGTATAGATCCACTTCCTGTCTGTCATCCGTCTCAGGAACCCACTTCAGTGACTCGGCAAACACTTTATGCCGGAGGCGATATGATTGGGCCAGTTGCTCCCCGTGCAATGTCTTCACGACAAAACCATTCTCACTGAACTCGATATCTTTCATTCCGCGCATCAGCTGTCTCCTTTCTAGAGAGCATCAAGTCCACACCGCTTCCTTGGACCATTGGTTTTTCATAATCTACGTATTCCGTCACCTGGCGTTTCCGCCAGGTGACGGAATACGTGGTGGTCACGTAATAGTGGTGTGCTCTGAAACTGAGGAATCCGTGTGAGAAAAGACTCCGAAGATAGTCCGCGTCACATGATTGGAAGGGCACTTGAATGAAAGATCGGCGAAGGTTCCAGATTATCGACGGGTTTCGGCAATCTCCCGGCAAGCCGGTGTACCAGCCTGCGGCTCTCGCCTCAGAGATGTCCCGATACAGCGATCAGTCGTATTCTTGCCTGCGGCATGAAGAGGTTGAACACAGCCTTGCCGCGGCCCTCACAGCAACCGAGCGACGATTGAGCGCCCTGCTTCACGATCGCAGCCGCATCGGACGGGAATTGCACGAATCCGTGCTGCAAGCGCTCTATACGATCGGGTTGACCCTTGAGAAGACCTCTGGATTGCACGAGGGGGCGATACAGGCTGGGCCGCGCGCAGGCGATCAGGCTGCCGAGCAGCTCCACAGGCTCATCCAAGACATCAGACGCATGATTCTGAGCGTGGAATCAGACCGCGTGGATCCGTTTAGGCTGGTCCCCGAGTTACAGGCCATTGCCCAGGCTGTTGCGCGGGTGAGTGAGTTGAAAATTCATGTGGAGGTCGAGCCGGCAGCAGAAGAAATTCTGACCGGCGAAGAAGCGCGTGAACTCGTGACGATCGCCAGGGAGGCCTTGAGCAATTGCGTCCGTTACGCCCGCGCCACACGAATCGAGATCGCTCTTCGGCGCATCGGCTCGCGAGTACGACTGAGCATTGACGACGACGGATCAGGCTTCGACATCGAACACGAACCGGCGAAGGGCATTGGGTTCGCGCAGATGGAACATCGGGTTCGAAAGATCGGGGGCCGCCTGAATATCCAATCCACGGTGGGTCGAGGCACCTGCATCACCGCTGATGTCTACCTTGAACCGATACTCACGCAGGTATGAAACACTCACGCACCCATCTTGTCACGGCCTCATTGTCTCAGGCTCCCAGCCGAGGCGTGCGAAAGAGCAACAAGGCCGAAACAATGCGTGCTCCAACGACGATCACCCACTCAGCGGGGTCGATGGACCATTGCTATCGCGCACTCTTGGAGACCTCCAGCAGTGCGATCCTGCTTCTCTCGCCTGAATCCATCATTCTGGAGTGGAACCGCGCAGCTGAAACAGTTTCCGGTTGGATAGCCGGCGAAGTCCTGGGTCGCAGCTATGTGGAGCTGTGTCTCCCAATCGAGGCGCGTGAGTCGTTCCTGACCGAACTTGCGCGAGTCACCGAGGGGAGCGACGTGAAGGGACTTATGTTCCCTCTCCTGGCACGCACGGGCTCAGAGGCGATGCTCTCCTGGAATATCTCGCGGGT
Organism: Nitrospira sp.; assembly: GCA_031421455.1. Lineage (GTDB taxonomy): Bacteria > Nitrospirota > Nitrospiria > Nitrospirales > Nitrospiraceae > Palsa-1315. Next base: position 975 of record JANOOS010000098.1, on the reverse strand, counting down.
GCTAGGGACGTACGGGAATCTGATCGGCCTCATGGCCATTGGGACTGCCGTTGTCCCGGATACTCAGGTAGAGGAGGAACTTCGGCTGGCCCATGCTCGATTATGCAACGAGGCTCGCCAGGTGCAGAGAGCTGTAGAAGAGGAACGACGTAGAATCGCGCGTGAGTTGCACGACGAGTTTGGACAGGCCTTGACTGGCTTGAAATTCGATCTGGCATGGTTCGGCAGGACACTCGCGCAATCGCCTGCTCCAATCGGTGGCGAGGCTCTGCTGAACAAAGTCCAAGCTATGTCGGGATCGGTCGACGCACTCTTGGAGTCCGTCCACGCGACAGCGGAGGCCCTGCGCCCCGCGATGCTGGACGATCTCGGATTGGTCCCGGCGTTGGAATGCCTCGCCACAAGGCTCCAGGATTGCACAGGCGCACGGTGCACGATAGACGTGGCTCCAGGTTTGTCATCCCTCGCACTGCCATCTGAAGCTTCTGCTGCGTTGTTTCGAATCGCGCAGGAATTATTGACGAATGTGATGCGTCACGCCGCCGCCTCTCTGGTTCACATGCGGCTGTACCAGGATGGCGCCAGGGTGACGTTAGAAGTGATTGACAACGGGAAGGGGATCACCGGAAAGAGGATGGCCACGCTTCATTCCTTTGGGCTTCGTGGCATGCAGGAGCGAGCCGCTCTCCTGGGCGGCCACGTTCATATCGAAGGAGAGTCCGGTGCCGGAACCAGGGCTATTGCCTCCGTGCCGGTTGGGGAGTGCGTTGCCTCATGATCGGAACACAGCTGGTGAAAATTCTGGTCATCGACGATCACGAGATCGTGCGCCGGGGCATGAAACAGATTATTGAGGAAACCCTCGCTCACGTTGAAGTCGGAGAGGCCGATACCGGCCAGAAGGCGATTGCTGCGGTGCAGCAGGAGCCGTGGGATCTGGCGATTGTGGATATCAGCCTTCCTGATCGGAGTGGG
>JANOOS010000097.1:0-2942 GCA_031421455.1 Nitrospira sp. | reverse complement strand
CCCATAGTAGTGCGGGCCGAAACCGTATGGGCGGTAAAAAAGTGGTGACCCGTAGATCCAGGGGCTACCCAGGTAGAGGCCGAGTCCCACAGGGGGATAGGTGTAGAGGGATGGGACCGATTGCACGACAGCGGGCGGTTGAGCCAGTTGACGTTGTAATTCAGCGCTCGCAGAGGCCTGGCGATCGAGCTGATCTTTTAAGAGTTTGACGGTCTCTTGTTGGGCTTGCAATTTTCCTTGGAGTGCTGCGATCTGGTCGCGCTGCGACTCGGCAAATCCCTCTAAACAACGGGTGTGGGCGTCGCCGGTATAACTTGAACATTCCCACAATGTCTGCGATTCACTCGCCTGGGCCGGTACCCAGGCCACCACCATCGCTATTCCGATCGCTCCGATGAGGAGCTGTGGCAACAGCATGGCTGTCTTCCGAGAGGATTCTCGACGATGGAAGTTGTGATCGTTCATCGGCCTCCCTCCTGGTAGCGACTGCTATTAGCCTACCATGTGCTTGTGCATGAGAACAGGGGGCTAGCTGGTTGATCTGGTTTGTTTTGTTTATTTGGTTTCTTTGGTTTATCTGGTTAGTACGGTTGAACCGGATAGACCAGACAGACTGGATAGACCAGATCAACCCTCCAACGTTGCGCCCTTGCCGAAGCCTAGCTAGCGCCTACGCCTACGCCTAAGCTGTCTTCATGGTTCTAGGATTCGCCATTCTCTATTTGCTCCTCTCGGTGGGGATCGGACTGGCTGCGGCCAGACGGGTTCATACCACGAAGGATTTTGCAGTGGCCGGTCGAAGCTTGCCGCTGCCGGTCGTGATCGCCACGGTCTTTGCGACCTGGTTTGGCGCAGAGGCCGTACTTGGAATTTCTGCCACGTTTGTGAAGGAAGGGTTACGCGGCGTTGTCGCCGATCCTTTCGGCTCGAGCCTCTGCTTGATCCTGGTGGGGTTATTTTTTGCTCCCCGTTTCTATCGGATGAATCTCCTGACCGTCGGCGACTTCTATCGTCTGCGGTACAATCGCGTCGTCGAGGTTCTCTGCGCCATCTGTATCGCAGCGTCCTATCTCGGATGGGTAGCGGCACAGTTCAAAGTGTTCGGGTTAGTGCTGAATGTGATCACGGATGGCGTCGTGAGTCAGCCGGTCGGGATGGTGATCGGCGCGGTGATCGTTCTGGCCTATACGACCTTCGGTGGCATGTTTTCCGTCGCCATTCTTGATTTTGTCCAAATCTCTGTAATCATGGGGGGGCTGCTCTATATCGCGTCTGTCGTCAGCGGGTTGGTGGGGGGAGTGGGTGTTGTGATTGACCATGCGGCTGCCGCCGGCAAGTTAGAGTTTTTTCCACCGGCTACGTTTGCGGCCTGGATTCCCTTTGTCGGGGCCTGGGTGACAATGATGTTGGGATCGATCCCCCAACAAGATGTATTCCAACGCGTCACTTCGGCGAAGGACGAACGTACGGCCGTTAGAGGGTCGTTGCTGGGCGGCACTCTCTACTTCTGCTTCTGTTTTGTGCCAATGTATCTCGCCTATGCGGCAACGTTGATCGATCCGGGTCTGTTCAATACGCTCCTCGCTCAGGATTCTCAGCTTGTGTTGCCGACCTTGATTCTGAGCCACACGCCGGTCTTCGCGCAGGTTATATTTTTCGGGGCCGTTCTCTCGGCGGTGATGAGCTGTGCCAGCGCTACGCTGTTGGCGCCGTCAGTGATACTGAGCGAGAATGTGATTAAAGGAGTGCTGCCGCACCTCAGCGATAGGGAATTTCTCCGTGTCATGCGGCTGGTTGTGGTGATCTTTGCAGTGTTGGTTTTGACGATCGCTCTCACCTCCAGCTCCAGCATCTACCAGCTGGTGGTGGGTACTTATGAGGTGACGTTGGTCGCAGCGTTCGTTCCACTCTGTGCCGGGCTTTTTTGGTCCCGGGCGACGACCCAAGGGGCCTTGTGCGCCTTTGTGGCCGGGCTGACAACCTGGATAGGGTTGGGACTGTTCAGCCCGTCAGGTTCGATCTGGCATCCTCAACTGGTTGGGCTTCTCATGGCGGCAGCCGGGATGGTTATCGGCTCGCTGCTGCCTCAGAAGATCGGAGTGCAAGGAGCGTGACGCGCGGGAAAGGCGAGATCCAAAGTTCGAAGTTCACGGTTCGAAGTTCCGGAAACCTCGAACCTCGAACCGTGAACCTTCGTCCAGCTTGCTCGTCCCGCGTGGGTTATGCTGTGGTGAGGTTACAGCCCGCATTATTCATGAACGCTTCTGCTACAATCACCGATCTGCTGCTACGACGAGCCTTCGGCCAGCAGGCTCGCCCCTCAGACCCTCACCGTACTGCACGAGTACGCATCGGGTCCTCACGGCTCCGCGTGCTGGTCTCGCGATGCAGCTCGGCGATTTTGCGACGAACCGTCATGAATAATGCGGGCTAGAATCGTGAATAGACCTGCCCGGTTGGTCACATATGCGAGCTTGGTTCTGGCAGGCCTGGTTGCCGCATTTTGCCTTGTCGGTGTCGTCTATGGCGCGTATTTGGCGACCTTTCTTGAACTGCCCAAGAGCGATGATCATCCTCCCCTGCGGTTGTACAGTGGTCCCTTCCTGTTGCAACCAGATCTCTCGCTTGCGCACAGTCACCTTCTTGAGCGTCTGCAACGGTTGGGCTATCGGCGGGTAACAGCGCCAGTGCAGTCTTCTGGCGACTATCAGCTGACCGAGGAGGCCCTGACGATTTATCTCCATCCGCAGCCGGAAGCCCATATTGGCGCAACCATGGTGTCGTTGCCGTTGGACCAGGGGCGAGTGACGGATGTCCTGTCTCCGCTTGATGGGACCGCGCTCTTTCCTATCTTTCTGGAACCGGAACTTCTGAGCGGGGTACGCGGTGAGTCACGCCAGGTGCGCGAATGGATTCCGTTCGCGCAGATTCCTCCACGGATC
>JANOOS010000096.1:0-2231 GCA_031421455.1 Nitrospira sp. | reverse complement strand
CATGATCCTGGCGCTGGTGGGACTGGTCATGGTGTTCAGCGCGAGCGCCATTGTGGCGGGCAACAGGTTTCAGGATCCCGGGTTTTTTCTGAAGCGGCAGATCGCCTGGCTTGCGTTCGGCTTACTGTTGATGCATCTCGCATCGCGTATCGATTACACGTTCTGGAAGAAGCTCTCCATCCCGATGGTGGCCTGCATCGTACTGCTGCTCATCATGGTACTGGTGCCGTCGCTTGGTGTGGCGGTCAAGGGGGCGCGGCGATGGTTGCGATTGGGATTCATCTCGGTGCAGCCGGCGGAGATGGCCAAGCTTGTGGCGGTCATCTATCTGGCGGCGTATCTGACCAAAAAAGGGGACAAGATCACGTTGTTCCGCAAAGGACTTCTGCCGGCCCTGATCGTGATCGGACTGCTGAGCGGACTGGTGCTGCTGGAGCCGGATCTTGGGACGGTCGTAGTGCTTGGCCTGGTGACGGTCGGGATGTGTTTTCTCGCCGGGGCGCGCTTCTCCCATCTCGTGGCCTTAGGCCTTTGTGCGATTCCAGTCGTGCTGGCGCTGGTCCTGGGGTCCAGTTATCGACGCCAACGGCTTATGACCTTTCTGGCTCCATGGAAGGACGCGTCGGACGCCGGATTCCAAATCACGCAGTCCTTCTTGTCCTTCGGCAGCGGCGGTCCGTTCGGGGTGGGATTGGGCGAGGGCAAACAGAAACTCTACTTCCTCCCGGAGGCGCATACAGACTTTGTCTTGGCGCTGGTCGGCGAAGAACTGGGGCTCATCGGCACCGCCACGGTCATCCTGTTATTTGCATTTTTTGTGTGGCGCGGGTTTCAGATCGCCGCGCGCGCGCGGGTACCGTTCGGCCGCTATCTGGGCATGGGTATTACCCTGTTGATCGGCAGCCAAGCGTTAGTGAATGCCGCGGTGGTGACCGGGCTCTTGCCGACGAAAGGGCTCACCTTGCCGTTCGTGAGCTATGGGGGGTCGTCGTTGGTGGTCAGTCTACTTGGCGTGGGCATTTTGCTCAGTATTTCTCGCGACCGGCATGCCGGTGGGTCTCGAAGTGGGCGCGATGGGTTGAATCACGGATGACGATTGTCATAGCAGCAGGAGGAACCGGTGGCCATCTCTATCCGGCTGTGGCGTTGGCGCGCGAGTTTCTCCGGTACGATCCCAGGGCCAAGATCCTCTTCGTGGGGACGGCGCGTGGACTCGAGTCGAAGGTGCTTGCCCATGAAGGATTCGAGCTGGTGTTGATCAGTGCCAAACCAGTGATGGGCAAGGGTCTGTTCGGGGCGCTGAGGGGGTTGTGCGCCACGCCGGTCAGTTTGTGGCAGTGTCTGAGAATTCTGCGTGCCAGACAGGCGGATTTGGTGATCGGGGTCGGCGGATATACGAGTCCGATGATGTTGCTTGCGGCAGCTTTGGCCGGAGTGGTGCGTGTAATTCTTGAGCCGAATGCACATTCCGGGGCAGCCAACAAAGCGGTGGGACCGTTTGCTCAGCGCGTCTTTCTCGCATTCGAATCGGCAGCGGACTCGTTCGATCGTTCCAAGGTACGTGTGGTGGGGACCCCAATTCGCAAAGCGTTTTTGGACGGTATGCGGCAGAGCAGGGAGAAGTCGGGACCACCGCATCTGCTGATTTTCGGGGGAAGTCAGGGAGCGAAGGCGATGAATGCCGCGGTGATGGAAGGATTGCCCGATCTGATGACACAGATACCGCATCTCACTGTGACCCATCAGACCGGCGAGTCCGACCATGCGCGGGTGGCTGAGGCCTATCGTCGCGCCGGCTTCGAGCAACAAGTCGTGCCGTTTATCTATGACATGCCTGCCGCATTACGGCAGGCAGATCTTGTGGTGGCGAGAGCTGGAGCCATGACGGTAGCGGAACTTACGGCCTGTGGGAAGCCGGCCATTCTCATTCCGTTGCCTTCGGCCATCTACGACCACCAGACGAAGAATGCCAAGGTGATGGAAGCAGCCGGAGCTGCCGTGCTGCTCACGCAATCTATGCTCACCGGCTCCCTGTTGGTCCGCACAGTGGCGGGCATTCTCGGGGATCCTGAGCGATTGCGAGCGATGGGGGAAGCCAGTCTTTCTCTGCGGAAAATCGACGCGGCCGAGGTCATCGTCCGCGAATGTTACGCACTTATGGGGGGACATCATGATGCTCACCGGTCTGTTGGAGCGGCAGGAGGCTAATGGCATTGGGCAACGTGGACAGG
>JANOOS010000095.1:0-6671 GCA_031421455.1 Nitrospira sp. | reverse complement strand
GATATGGCTCTGGGTGCTCTGAAGTCCGCGTTATTGGGAGAGGGCGAGAGCGACTTCAATTGCGATTTGTTCTATGGAGACGACGTGAGCGGTGCAGAGATTGTCACCTGTGCTTCTGAAGTAGCCGTATTCGCGGCTCGGCGAGTAGTAGTAGTGAAAGCGGCCGATAAGCTTCCAGCTCGGGAGTGCGACGCCATCCTTCCCTATCTGAAGGGGCCGAATGACTCCACGTCCATGATCTTCGTCGCACCAAAGCTGGATGGGCGGCTCAAGTTCACCCAGGCGCTGGCGAAGGTTGCAGTGACGGTCGATTGTTCCCCCCTCAGAGAGGCGCAGTGGCTTCCTTGGCTGAAGCAAGATGCCGAGCGGGTCGGGGTTCGGCTCAATGAGGAGGCAATCGAGTTACTGAAAGAGGCGTGTGGCGGCTCGCTCTATTCGGTCAGGCGTGAGCTTGAAAAGCTGGCTGCGTATGTCTCACCCGGCCAGGTTGTCACTGTTGGCGATGTGGCGACGTTGCGCGGCACGGAGCCTGGCGCTTCGGTATTTGATTTGACATTGGCGATCGGCGGGAAAGATCGCGGGCGGGTGTTGGCGATCTTAGCCAGGAACCTGGAAGCGGGAGAGGCTCCACTGAGAATTCTTGGCTCGCTGGCCTGGCAATATCGGAGACTGTGGAAGGTCAAGGAAGTTGCCCGGCAAGGAGGACGTGAGGGGGAGGCTGCTCGGACTTTGCGTATGGATCCCTACAAGGTGCGGGCGTTTCTCGATCAGTTTTCTGACCCGCACTTGCATGAAGCGCTTCGATTGTTTTTGGATGCCGATGCTAAGCTGAAAGGTGGAAGCGGTGGGCGCCCCGCGCGAATTCTTGAAGACCTGTTGTTGCGGTTATGCAATCGCGCCCAGGCTCACGTCACTCCTCCTTCATCGGGCCGTGGCATTGCGGCACCGCAACCGATGAAGGGGAGAACCATCTCGAATGTGCGAACGATTACGACTGGGAGGCAGACAAGGAGTTGACGTGGAGCGTGAGGCGGCCAATGCGGCGCGAGGCCGTATTCGGTTTCATCACACCTTTTGTCACGGCCTTACCGAGGGCCGACGTGGCTAGGCGCAGGGAGACTTTCGCATCCTCGACCTTCTTTTCAGCCACGGCCGCTTGGACTTTCTTGACGAGGCTCTTGAGGGCACCCAGCGTCGCACGGTTACGGTCGCGACGCTTGACAGCTTGGCGGGCTCGGCGAATGGTCGATTTATGTACAACCGGCATAGTAGACTCCTCTAGAAAAAGAGCGTACTTGTACCATAGGGCTCAATGAAGCGTCAAGGTGAGCCATTCTTCAAAGGAACAAGCCGATGTCAACCATCATTGCTCGTGACCGTTTAATCCTCGCCCTCGACGTGCCCTCACGCGATGAGGCTGAGCGGCTTCTCGATCGGGTGCAGGATAAAATTGTATTCGTGAAGGTCGGACTCGAACTATTCACGGCTGCCGGACCGGAGATGGTTCAGCACCTGATCGCGCAAGGGAAGCGGGTGTTTCTGGACCTCAAGTTTCTCGATATCGAAGAGACTGTTCGCCGAGCCACTGCGCGGGTTGCGGCGATGGGTGTAGAATTCTTGACGGTCCATGCAAACCGCAAGGCGCTGGTCGCAGCGGTCCAAGGCCGTGGAACATCCACACTGAAACTATTGGCTGTGACGGTGCTGACCAATTTCGACAGCCATGATCTCCGCGATATGGGCATTCAGCGAAGCGTCCAGGACCTAGTCACCGCACGCGCCTTGTTAGCATCCGAAGTGGGCTGTGACGGGGTAGTGGCGTCTGGCGAAGAGCCGGCGACCCTCCGCCCCAAGGTCGGTCCACGATTTCTGATCGTCACGCCCGGTGTGCGTCCCGCCGGCGAAGGTGTCGATGATCATGCCAGGGCGACCACGCCCACCCAGGCAATTTCGGCGGGAGCTGATTACTTGGTGGTCGGCCGACCCATCAGAGATGCTTCGGATCCCGCCGCCGCCGCCGCCGCAATCCTCTCAGAAATGCAGGCAGCCTTTGATGCGCGGGGATGAGGCTGACATCGAGTTGCGGGTCTTCTTCTCTCTTTGTTAGAATCCTCTCCGCTAGGGCGCCTGTGTCGAGAGTCTTCTCCGTATGTATGGTGGGTGTAGCTCAGTTGGTTAGAGCGCCGGATTGTGGATCCGGAGGTCGCGGGTTCGAAACCCGTCACTCACCCCATACCCCTTGACCGACCAATCTTTACCGTTGTTACGTTGGCTTGCTGATGTCACGGTGCGATCCCGCCACCTTGGCCCGCATGATTCATGAGCGAGACAGGCGTGGCACGAAGTTCGAAGTTCCGAAAACCTCGAACTTCGGACCTCAAACCGTCGTCCGTTGCTCGGAGATTACTCAGGTCGTACGGGTGGTTGGAGCGGAGCGGATGGATCTACAGTATTCGGAAGGGTGCGGAAAGTTCCATTCTGGCGTTCAAGTTTTTCTAAGACGTCTTGCTTAAGCCTTGTGGGCTCCTCAATCCGGCTTTCTCGCTGTAATGTCCCTAATTCCGCTGATTTACGGGCATTCAACTCCACCACGTCTATCTCATCCCGGACTATGGTCGGGGTCAGAAATACGAGCAGATTGAGCTTCTGGATCGATCGGCTTTCGAAGCGGAAGAGCCAACCTATGAATGGAATATCTCCCAGGAGAGGGACTTTCCGTTCGTTGAGGATGAGGTTATCCCGCACGAGCCCTCCAATGACGATCGTCTGTTGATCTTTTGCGATGGTGATCGTCTCCATTGACCGTTTGGTCGTGGTGGGTCCGACCGGGATGCTGGCAGTCCCGCTCCCGATCGTTTGTGCGACATTCTCCGCGATCGCGGTAATCTCCTGCTTGATTTCTAAGCGAATCAGGTCGTTCTCCAGGACTTGCGGCGTGATTTCCAGTGTGACACCGACATCCTTTCGCTCGATCGTGACAAGGGTCCCGCCGGTGATTCCCTGAGCCTGACCTGTGGGGAATGGACGATTTTCACCTACGACGATTTTGGCCTTTTGGTTATCTGCGGCAAGTACTTGGGGAGTTGATAGGACGTTCGTATCCGTGAGGCTCAGCAACAGTTGTAAGAATGCGCGTATGTTGATTGTGTTGAGGGCCGACACCGCTCCTCCAGTTGCAGCGCCCCCAATAATGGCCTGCGCGATGGTTGCCAAACTTTCTGGCGCGGCATTGAATCCCGCAATGCCTCGCACTGAACCGCTCTGGCCTGCACCTACGACCTGAATAGGGTCGCTTCCGATCTGTCTAAGCCGATCGACCTGCACTTCCACGATGACGGCTTCGACAAAGACTTGATGTCGACGCGTATCCAAGTCTCGAATGACGGCCTGTAGCTTGGTATAGGCACTTTTGGTCGAACTGATAATGATCGAATTTGTGGCCTTGTCGGCAAAGACCTGGACGGGGGCTTCGAATTCGCTTAAAGGTCTAAATAGTGGCCTTGTACCAGGCGCTGTCTGTGCCACGGTCTGGGACCGGGCGACGAGATTGGTCAAGATGGCGGCAAGGTCGGTCGCATTGGCATTTTTGAGCTTATAGACGAAGGCCCCTCGCTCCGGAGGCAGATCCCCCATCGCCACGATTTGATGAACATTTCCTTTCGTGATGACAGCCAGACGACTGACCTCGAGCGCTGCCACGAACATGCTGTAGGCTTGATCGTGCGTGACCTTGGTAGGGGAATACACGCTGATTTTTCCCCCGGCCTTCTTGACGACATCGTCCAAGACGAAGTTCTTACCGGTCAACTCGCTGATGAAGCGAACAAAAACAGAGAGTTCGACATCGTTGAAGTCGAGGGAGACGCGTCCGGAGGAGTTTCCTCCTGATTCAGCCCGCGGAGCGAGAGGGAGCAGCAATCCACTCAGCATTGCCAGCAGACAGATAAGAGAAGCTTGCCTGATCCACCGTAATTGTCCGAAAGAGAAAAAATCCATAATTCCCAACTGAGATATGCGGAGAGATCGATCATCTCCGAACCGAGTCGAGCGTGAAAACAGCAATAATGAACGGTACCATACGGCTCATCATTGGCACAACCAGACGGCGCGTCATAGGCATGAGCGACTGCTGCAACCACCGATGTCTAACTAAAGCGTGACGGGCGGGATGGACGACGGTTCGAGGTCCGAAGTTCGATGTTTTCGAAACTTCGAACCCAGAACTTCGAACTTCGAATCATACCTCGCGCTTGCCGTTTTGAGTGAAGGCTCTCCCGGCGGCGGTTCTTGAGGGGCTTGTTCATTTTTGAAAAATGGTCGAGGAAAGGAGAGGGCATGGCTCACCCAACATATTAACAACAAAGGACATTCACATCGACCCTGAAGATCGTAATGGCACTAGAATTGCTTGTCTCTGTCTGGTTTGCCCTCCCGCAAGATCGTGAAAATAGACCGGAAGCGAATTCTGTTGCAAAGTGGTTAGAGGAGCCGCCTCGCATATCACCATGATCTGCTAAGGTTATAACGTGCGGACCGATAAGAAACCCCCTCAAAAAACTGACAAAAAGACTCCCCCCCGCGTACACAAGCAGGGGGTTGTCGGCTATAGCAAGAAAAGCGCACTTCTCGAGGAAGCCGTCACCAACATGAACACCGGCAAGTATGGCCGGTCGTCGACCGTGTTGAAAGAGCTGCTCGCACTCGATCCTCGTAACATGGAAGCGCGCCGGCTCTTTGCCACGCTGCATCTACGACTTGGCAGCCTTGTCACGGCTCGACAAGCGTTTGAGTCCCTCGCCAATGAGGCGATCGGGCGACAAGACCTCTGGCTGGCCGAATCCTTGTTGCGCGAATACTTGGCTGCCGGACCTCGTTGCGTCCCGTTCCTCGAACTCTTGGCCCATGTATACGAGGAAAAGGGAGATGCCGTGGCCGCGGTGGACGAATTGGGCAAGGCCATCGACATTCTCATCGAGGATGCAGACTCTGAAAATCCCCAAAAGCCTTCTCAGCTCTATGCCAAGGTAAGAGAGCTTGCGCCGGCCAGCGCTGTGGCCTGTCAGCTTGCTTCGCTCTTCGACATACAGACAGGCGAACTGCTCGCGCCTCATCCGTCGGCTCCTGCCGCAGTGGCGTCACCGGAAGTCCATGCATCGCAGCCCCAGGACGAAGCCGTTGCCACCACTGAAGCATCGATCCCTCCTGATGTGATGCCGTGGGAACAATTTGACGGGGCTCCACCGAGTCACGAGTCTCCATCACCCGCTTTGTCGAATCCCGTTATCGAAGCGCTGGGTGTTCCCGACGTGTTAATAGACCAGGCGCCGGTCAGTTTGGCTCCACAGGAATTGGAGGTTCTGCCGTCCGAACCGATCGGACCAACCCAAGAGGCAAATCTCCTCGATCAGGAAATATTGCCATCGGCATTAGCCGAGCCCCAGCCTCCGTTGAGTGGAGACCGCGATGATGAGATGGGAGATGAGGGAAGCACAGCGGAGGTTGAGGAAGCCATTACCTCTTCCGTCGAATCGACAGGATTGCCTGCTCCCATGCCCTGGGAGCAGGTAGAAAACTCCACGACTAGGATTGAGGAAGTAGTCCCATCGCCGGTTCCGTTGGCTCAATCGGAGGGAGTATCTCGGCCTGAATTTGTATCAAACCAGTTGCCGAGTCCAGTTCCTGGAGCAGATTTAACGGAGGCTAATGAGTCGATCTTTACGGCGGAGCCGTCAACGATTCCCGCAGCACCTCCAGAGCCAGAAGTCTCGACCCCGTCTCCCGCTGATTCTTCGCCCACGGTCCCGTTTTCATGGAATACCGTCTTCGACGGCGCATGGAAGCTTGCTGCAGGAACATTGTCGCCGAGTTCGCCTGCCGCACTTTCCAAGTCTGGTACGAGCTTACAAGATGGGAGGGAATTAGAGTCAGTTCAACCAGAATCAGCGCCAGAACCAGAGCTCTCGTCCCCATCCAGTACATCAACTCCTGAACCGCTCGTCTCATTCAACGATCCTGAGCCGTTGTCATTGACTCTTCTTTCGGAAGAACCCTTGCGGCCAGAGGAGCCACCGACTGTTTTGAGCGACGATCCAAGCTCCTTCAGGGTGGACTTTCCGGAGCCTCCATTGGCAGAGCCGGTCGAATCAGCCCATGAATCTGAACCGGTTTCGTTCCTATCTATTATGGAGCCGCAGTCCATGACGCCAGTACCGGATGTCTCTGCTCCGGAGCCTTCACTTTCAGTCGTAATCCCGGAAGCCCCGCCCGCGCCTGAACCGGTTTCCACGGAGCGCCATGAAAGCCCCATCCCACTGTCGCTGGCCGCCGAGGCTCCTCCGCTCTCCGTAGCGCCGAGTGAGGCGTTATCTGCATCCGCTGCCGCGATGGACGCAACGTCGAATTGGAGCACTGGCGAAGTCGAGGTTCAGCCCCATCGCCCGTCTGAAAAGAAGCGAAATTGGGACAAGGACAAGGGGGAGGCCTCAGTCGTTCCTCCGGCTCCGTTGCCGCAGGTTGAGAAACCGTCTGATGCGGTCGCTGAGCTATCGCGTAGTGGTGGATGGGAATCGGTTCCTTTGGAGGCGAATCGTGTCGTTGAAGCGGTTGCGCCCATCCTGGAAAAAATTGCTCCTCAGGAAGATACGAGACCGGAGTGGGTTCGGGCGAGTGAA
>JANOOS010000094.1:0-14242 GCA_031421455.1 Nitrospira sp. | reverse complement strand
AAACGCTTTCGGTCTATCGCCAGCAATTTGCGGAGTTGGAACAAGATCTTAAGAATGCAGTATTGACCGATGAACAGTTTCAACAGTCGAAGCGAGAACTCGAATGCCGGCTCCTCGATGAGACAGGGGCTGCCGAGGCCGCTTCTTCGTCACGATTGTGGCCAGTGAACAACCGAGCGGTCGGCGTGGCATTAGCGGTCATCATTCCGATCGTCAGCGGATTACTATATTTGGAGTGGGGCAACCAGCAGGCGATTATACTTCCCACTGTATCCTCGCCAGCAGCACAAGGCAGGCCGGACTACACCCAACCAGCGTCCGAAGGGCTCGACGCACTTTCCGAGCGGCTGAAAAAACGACTCGAGCAGAGTCCTGACGACGGAGTGGGGTGGGCTCTTCTCGCTCGTTCGTATGTAGAAATAGGACGGCATGCCGACGCGGCGCCGATCTATGAGAAGGCCATGAAGTTGATCCCTGACGATCCTCAGATGCTCGTCGACTATGCCGATGTCCTCGGGATGCTGAATGGCCGAAAGCTGGCAGGCAAACCGGAGCAATTGATTCAGCAGGCGCTCAAGATCGATCCAAACCATGTCAAAGCGCTGATGCTGGCCGGGACCGTGGCGTTCGACCGCAAAGAGTTCGGACGGGCGGCGCAGTATTGGGAACGGGCCAGCGCCAACCTTCCTACAGATGCGGAAGGCGAGGTCCGACAGGAGCTGCTATCGGGTATTGCCGAGGCCAAAGGGTTAGCCGGCGGGAAACCGGTAATGGCCAAGGCGGTTGCTTTGGCGGTTCCTTCGACAAAGCCTAGTGGTCAGGCTACCGCAATCAGCGGAACCGTGAGCCTGGCGTCCGGTCTCGCCGGGAAAGTCGCCTCAACGGACACGTTGTTCGTGTTCGCGCGCGAAATGAACGGCCCGGCCATGCCGGTGTCGATCGTGCGGGCTACGAAACAGGATCTGCCATTTACGTTCCGACTCGATGACTCAACGAGCCCCATGCCGTCCAGAAAACTGTCCGATGTAGGCTCGGTGGTGATTGTGGCCCGCCTGTCGAAGTCCGGCCAGGCTATGCCACAAAGTGGAGACCTGGAAGGAATGAGTCAGCTGGTGAAACCCGGTGAGCGTAAAATCGCGGTCGTCATCGATCGTGAAAGACCATAGGACGGAGCAGGTCGCATGTCTCAATCATATCTCACCATGTTGCTCTACCACCTGCCGGTGGTTTTCGCCCTGACGCTGTATTACCGCCGTCATCGTAAGCGGGATACCCACTATCGTGCCCGCCTGGCTGAGACGGTTGAGGCGAGTATCCCTGAGCCGCTCAGCTTACACCCCGTCATCGATACCAACAAATGCATCGGCTCAACCGCCTGCATCAAAGCCTGTCCGGAACAGGCGCTTGGGATTGTCAGGGGAAAGGCGACGCTCGTCCAACCGGATCACTGTATCGGTCACGGTGCCTGCCAGGCCGCCTGTCCTGTAGAAGCGATTCAGTTGGTATTCGGGACGGAGAAGCGCGGCATCGACATCCCTCAAGTCAAACCGACCTTTGAAACCAACGTCTCGGGCATCTACATTGCCGGCGAGTTGGGAGGGATGGGGTTGATTCGCAAGGGAGTCGATCAGGGAAAACGAGCGATCGAGACGATTGGGAAACACAAGAGCAAAGGTGGCGAGCTGGATGTGGTGATTGTCGGCGCCGGGCCGGCTGGTATCTCTGCATCGCTGGCGGCGAAAGAGTCAGGATTGCGATTCGTGACGGTCGAGCAGGAAGACTCACTCGGTGGCGCAATCTTCCACTACCCGCGCCGGAAGCTGGCCATGACGGCGCCGATGATATTGCCCATTGTCGGGAAGTTCAACAAGTACGAGATCAGTAAGGAAGAGTTGCTGGATTTTTGGGGCAAGATTACCCGTGAGAACAGTATCAAGATCAATTTCTCGGAGCGTATGGATGCGATCACGAAAACGGGAAACGATTTCCTGGTGAAGACTTCGAAGAATAGCTACAAAACGAAGAACGTGCTCCTTGCCATTGGCCGGCGCGGCACGCCTCGCAAGCTTGGTGTGCCGGGAGAAGAGCAACCCAAGGTTGTCTACTGCCTGATCGACGCGGAGCAATACCGCGGCCAACATGTGCTGGTGGTGGGTGGCGGGGATAGTGCAGCGGAAGCGGCCCTGTCGATTGCCGCAGAACGAGGCGCCACGGTTACCATTTCCTGCCGCGGCGATGAAATTTTTACCCGTCCGAAAGCTAAGAACCGCCAGCAGCTCAAACAAGGCGTGGAGGAAAAAAAGATCACGGTGTATCTAGGTGCCAATGTGAAGGAGATCGGGATAGAGACTGTGACGCTGAGTCATGAGGGGAAAGACATCACAATAAAGAACGACGCTGTGATCGTCTGCGCCGGCGGCACGCTCCCGACGGCCATGCTGAAAGAAATCGGCGTCATGGTCACGACCTACTACGGTACGGCTGTGGCGAAATAAATTTTTCAGGAGGTACATATGTGGAGCTGGATCATAGTCGCCGGCATGATGATCTTGTCGATGAACGCCTGTGGCAATTCACGGCCTCTCCCTACGGCGCATGACAAGTCGAGTCAAGTTGTCTTGCAGGCAGCCGGATTGAATTCCTCTATCCAACGGCTGCGCATGCAGGCCGAGCGGGGACATGTTGAAGCGCAGTTTGCGTTAGCCCAGGCCTACGATCGCGGCCGGGATGTTCCGAAAGACAAGACTGAGGCGGTCCGATGGTATCGACTTGCGGCCACGCAAGGGGATGCGTTTGCTCAAAATGCTCTGGGCGATAATTACTGGGAGGGCACGGGCGTGCCGAAGGATGATACGCAAGCCGCGCGGTGGTGGCATCTTGCGGCAACCCAAGGGTTTGCCCCTGCGCAACATAGTTTAGGGAAGATACTTTCTGGGGGCGGCCAAGGCGTACGAACCGACAAAACCCAAGCCTACATGTGGCTTACGTTGTCTGCCGCCCAGGGTGACCAGGAGGCCAGCCGACAGGGTACCCTCCTCTCCAAGCAATTGAAGCCCGCCGAAGTGACGAACGCAAAGAAACTGGTCCAACAGTGGAAGCCCGCTAGAGCCAGAGTCACGGTCAACAAGATCGCGCAGTAACGGCTAGCGCATCGCTTGCGCCACAGCATACGGTTCCTTCTCCATTCTCCGACGAACGATTCTCCCGATCCGCCTTACCGAAAACCATCGCAATACCCTCCTAACGGAGGGCGATCCCCCTCGAACGTGTTGCGTAACTTTTCTTCTGAAAAGTCGTAGTCGCGCGACTGCTGCCTGCAATCGCAGGAGCGTATACCTGTGCACACGGAAGCATCCATCAGCTGCCAGTCGAGATGTTAAGGGATGAATGCCGGTCAACAGGGCACATGTGGAATTGGCAAATCGGAAGACGTCGAGGTGTGAGCGACAACCTCATATCAGGTTCAACAAAGGCGGGTCATTTTTTCACCATGGAGGTCGTATCATGAAGAGTAGAGTGAAACAGATTCCGGCGGGACTTATCGGACGTGCAGACAAGACATCTCGGCTCTTCGTTCAAGGGAAGGCGGGCCGAAAGCGAAGCCGAATTCGCGTGACAGCAGGCCTCGTCGGGGTGGCTGTGGGGATCTTGTTCGCTGGTAATGCCTATCACGTGCTGGCGGACCCTCTGCCGGGCGGCACGTTGGATCCCCTGCTTATTCCCAAGTATGTCACGCATCTCGTCATTCCGCCGGTGATGAAGCAGACAGCCTCTGGACCGGATCAGACGGACGACTATGCGATCTCGGTCCGGCAATTTAAGCAGCAGATCCTCCCAAGCGGGTTTCCGGCGACAAAGGTCTGGGGCTATGGCCCTGACGCCGATCCCACACCGACTGTGGCCCCGGACCCCAATTCACAATTCAACTACCCTTCCTATACGATTGAGACAACGGCCGACCGACGGGTCAATGTCCGATGGATTAACGGCCTTGTGGATAGGAAAGGGAATTACCTTTCGCACCTATTGCCGGTAGATCAGACGCTCCACTGGGCGAATCCTTCCCAAGACTGCATGCATGGATCGGGCACTGATTGCATGGGGAAGAATCCTGAGCGCTACCGAGGGCCGGTGCCGATGGTGCCACATGTGCACGGAGCACATGTGGATCCGCACAGCGACGGGTATTCTGAAGCCTGGTGGCTTCCCGCAGCGAAGAATATCCCTGGTGGCTATGCGCTGTCCGGCAGGCTGTTCGATGACGCTACGGGAACCAATCCAGGTACGCGCGGCTATGCGGACTACTCCTACCGGAACGATCAGCCTGCGACCACCCTTTGGTACCATGACCATACGCTGGGGATGACGCGGCACAACGTCTATGCGGGACCAGCAGGTTTCTGGTTGATTCGCGGGGGCCAGTACGACGGTGCATCGAATGCGTCAGACCGGCAGCCGGCGGTATTGCCAGGACCGGCGCCGGTTGCAGGGCAGGGGTTGCTGGAACTCAACACACCGGCAAATGCAACGCGTAAAGCTATCCGTGAAATACCCCTCGTTATTCAGGATCGCTCGTTCAATACCGACGGATCGCTCTTTTACCCTGGTGATCGCGCCTTTTTCGAAGGGCTTCAGAAGAGTCAACTCCAGATCAAGTTCCTCCCTGACCCTTCATCCGATGTGCCGCCCATTTGGAACCCCGAGACCTTTTTCAACACGATGGTGGTCAATGGGACGACCTGGCCGAAATTGAATGTAGCGCAGGCCCGTTATCGCTTCCGGCTGCTGAACGGGAGCAATGCCCGGATGATCAATCTCGCGCTGTTCGTAGTGAATCCGAACACAAACGAGATCAATCGCAATCGGGAGATCCCCTTCTATCAGATCGGCTCGGATCAGGGGTTCTTGCCGCGGGTCGTTAGAATCAGGACTGGAGAACAGATCGCTTTGACTCCTGGCACCCATGAGCCGGTTCCGCATCCCAATCCGAATGATCCGACGGCCCTCTTAATGGGCCTGGCAGAGCGGGCCGACGTCATCGTAGATTTCAGCGGCCTGCCGGATGGGACCATAGTGCGGATGATCAATACGGCGCCTGATTCTCCCTTCGGCGGTTTCCCGGCCGATCCGTCCGATCCGGCGACGACGGGACAGGTCATGCAGTTCATAGTGAAAGCAGCCTTGACTGGCGCGAAAGGATCGACGGATGGTAAGGCGACGGCGCCCGCCAATCTCAAACTGCATGCGGAGCATCCGCTTGCAATACCGACCGCGACGCGGGTGGTGTCGCTGAATGAGGACGGCGGCATGAAGGTCTGTGTAACGGTCGATCAGGACGGAGGGTTTGTGCTGGATGCGGACGGCAATCTCCTGCAGATCGACTGCGGTCGTTCCAACGCTGGACCCTTTGGGCCGACTGCGGCCCTGGGCGGTACCGTTGTGGATGGCGGAGGTAATCCGTTGCGCTGGACAGATACCACGGGGACAAGCCAAGCCAAGAATATCAGGTTGATGAACGGGATGACGGTTACGGTGAACGTGAGCGAGAGCCCAAAGCTCGGCGAGGTGGAGGAATGGCAGATCTATAACTTTACGGAAGATGCGCACCCGGTCCACCTGCATCTGGTGCGGTTTGAGGTGATGAGCCGGACGCTCGTGGATGGAAGCCCGAGCCCGAACGGCAGCCGGCATCCATGGGAACAAGGCCGCAAAGACGTGGTGATTGCCTACCCAGGCGAGATCACGACGGTGAGAGCCAAGTTCGACATCGATGGGCTCTATATGTGGCACTGCCATATCCTCGAACATGAGGACAACGAAATGATGCGTCCCTATGTGGTGGGAGCCCAGTCTCTGGCGTTCAACTTTCTGACCATGGCGATCAACGATCGGCCTCATCACGAGAGGATGATGGCAGACCACCAGAAGGCCCATCAGAAGTAATCATGGCGGCATAATGTAGGAAGATTCGCTGCACGATCCTGCAAGAGGGACGCACGGAGGCTAACAACCCTCCGCGCGTTCCTACGAGGTGGTCAGCCTCCTCTGACCGGACACAGGACATTATCGAAGCGCTTGATCCCCTATGAATGGATCGGGTATCAGGGGAATTTAAGCGTGAGGGAGACGTTACCCACTGTCGGTACGGGGATCTCGCGCTGCAAAGTCCTCAGCGTTTCGTGCCAGAGGGTGGACTGGTGGCGGCCAGAATGCCTCCCGACGATCCGAAATTCTCCGCTCGTCTGCGTCGAGTAATAAGGATAGTCGAACGCCAGGGCGTAGCCCTGCTTGTTGCCTATGAAGGGGGGGGATACGACCAGGGTGCGGTCAGGGAGCGGATTCGGCCGACAGGGAACGAATATAGTGGGCGAGGTCCCAGCCATCGTGGTCTGTCCCGGTCAGGCGGGAAGCATAAGAGGGCATCGGGGTGCCGTCGAGCCCTGTCAGGAGGGTGCGTATCAGGTCCTGGAGTGTGGCGCCATTCTTAAAGGACGACGGCCGGGTGAGGTCGGTGGCCTGGATTTGGAGCCCGGATACGTCCCGCAAGTCCCCGGCTTGGGCAACCGGGCCGTCCCCCCGCCCCTCAACTCCATGACAGGTGTGACATTCGAAGCGTTCATACAAGGCCCGTCCCCTGTCAAGGCTCTCTGGTCCCAGCGGTGTGGCCGTGCCCGTGAGTGGGAGAGAGACGGGCGTTTCCACCAGAAACGCCGGTGAGAAACTCTTCACGTAGGTAATTACCTGCCAGCGTTCCGTCTCGGTCAGACTTGCAAAGCCGGGCATGTAGCCGGGAATACCTTTCGTGACCGTCCGAAAGAGGTCCTGGTCCGTAGGCAAGTCCCCGGAGGGGGTGCTGCGAAACTTGAAGCTTCCCGTGGTGAAATTGCGGGGGCGCGGGGCGGCGTAGCGGCCTAGAAACCACCCGGCTGGCCCATCCCCCGTGCCGGTCACGCCATGACACCAGAGGCAGGTGCGGTCAAAGATTACCTTGCCCTGTGCTTGGGTGGCCGGATTGTCATCCGGCTTGGCAGCGTGGGCCGGCGAACTGGCACCCAGCATCAGGATTAAGACCACGGCACTAGCAAGGTGATGGCGACGCATAGGGAGCCTCCTTAGAACACGATATCGATGCCGGCGGAAAAGGCGTTTCGAAGATTCCTCGCGGCGGCCTCGCCTCCATCGGTTTTCCGCAGGTTAAAGTCATTGCGGGCAAAGATGGCAACGTTGGTGCGGAGGTACTGTTTGGCTTGGACCCCGATGAACGATGCCGACGTGCGTTGATCCATCATTCCACCGGCGTCTATGTTGTCGTACCGAAGGGAGAGAAGCGTGCTGTTCGTCACATAGGTATCCATCCCGATCGTCTCGCCGGTAGCCGTAGCATCGAAGTTTCCGATCACGCCGGTCGGGACCTTATTGATCCGGTCAATCGAGTAGGCGGCGTAGAGATCGACCATCTTATAGGTCGCCCGCGTGGAGATCCCATAGCGATTCCAATTTACGTCTTGGTGGGACTGGACCTGCACGTTGCTGTTACCCTGATAGATAAAGCCGGAGAAATTCACTGCAAAGTAATCCGATTTGGCATAGTCGTACCGCAGCATGGCGTAGACATCCTTGCCTTTGTTGGTGTCGCCAAAGTTTTCATTGGCCCCGTTTAACACCCCCACCTGATACAAGAATGAATCGCCGAATGGCCGGCCATGGACATCGATTCCCATCTCACCGCCTGAATTGTAGAGGGTCGACGCGAACGGCGAAATGGCGCTGCCGCTGCGATCGTACAATCCGTAAAACTTGGTGGCGAAGGCACCCGGGCCCAACCCCACTCGATTTAACGAACAGGACGCATAGGGGGTACAGCCGCTTGATGTACTCTCCCCGATATCATTCAGTTGCTGACGAATCGTCACAACTGAGTAGAAGGCCGACGGATCGAATTTTCCGATACGGACATGGGCCAGGTTGTGAGCGCCCAGATTGTTGAAAGAGACAAAGCCTCGCTCTACATCCGTTTCTCCCGCCTCGACATCATGCCCCAGCTCCACCATAAACCCGACATTCTTCGCCACCGTACCCCCGGCAAATAGTACAAAGTTCTCCGGGAACGTAAACTCCGTCTTGTTTTCAACCACACCGGCATCGGCCCCGGCCGGATTCTGCTGCTGAAAGCTCCAATTGCGCACAGCGTTGCCGACGAGGCGGAAGGCCAGGTATTTGCCGACATCGTCGAGTGTGACATCTCCGAGTTTTTTCTTTCCGGTGAACCCACCGTCTTCCGTTCCAGGCAACTGATAGCCGTTTTCCAAGAACCGTTGACCAAATGTATTGAGGACCGGCGGCGCCGTATGACAGGCGGTGCAGTTCACGTCGTACTTCCGGGTAAAGGCCGGAATCGCCTGAGCCTTGTTTGGCAACACCAGACAGGACAGTGCGATCAGGATAAGGACCCCTGTCCCCACGGTCAGGATAAATATGCGGCGCAACATGTGCGTGCTTCTTACCTCGAAACAATGTGCCGGCTGTTCAGGCGAGCAGGTAACTCCGGTTGGCTCACCCCCCCGTGTGACTACGTAGAAGACTAGCACCGACCTGCGAGTAGGCAAGCAATTCAAGAAATTTGAATCAGTCCTCTAACGATCAGAGCGCATAGGCGGTTCCCCCCATGAGCGGTGTCTCTTGTGGTTGAGGAATGGTAACCAGGATTGTCGTCCCTTTCCCCGGAGCAGATTCGATGGTCAAGCGCCCTTGAAGTTTTCTGGCATGAGTCGTCATGTTCATGAGCCCAGGGCTGTTGTTTCCGATCTCGGCGACCCTGAATCCAATCCCGTCATCCTGGATTTCCAGCCTTTCGGTTCCCTCCCCTAGCCCGAATCGGATCGTGCCGGAGCCGGCTTGTGCATGATGCACGACGTTACTGACCGCTTCCCGTGCGAACGCGAGGAGATGGATTTCTTGCTCCACGGATAGTCGGCCTGCGGCCACGGGGTCAACGTCGATCAGGAAGGGGGGGCAGGGCCAAGAGTCGTTCCGCTGGACCAGCAGCTGCAGCGATTGCAATAGACTATCGTGGGATGCCGTTCGAGGCTCAAGCCGTGAGATAAAGTCACGGGTCTCTTGAATGACCCGATGCAGATGAGATAGTGCCTGATCAAGTTGTTTTGGGGCACGGTCCGGGGCTTGAATAAGTAGGAGCTTTGAGGCTTCCAGCCCCATGCTCACCGCCGAGAGAGACTGCAGCAGGCTGGCATGCAGATCGTAATACAGCTGAGCCCGTTCTTCTCCGAGCTGGTGGAGCCGCTGTGCACTACGCTCTTTCATTTCTTCCATATGCCGTCGTTCAGTCACATCACGGATGATGATTGTGTAGTGGGAGGCTCCGGCTATGTTCATTTTGCTCACTGAAAGCTCGACGGGGAACGAGGTGCCGTCCATACGTCGACCAACCGCTTCTTCGTTGGAGCCGACCACTAGGTGCAGCTGCTCATAGCCGTTTTTTAGACGGTCGGAGTCGCGTGGTGTTCGGAAAAGGAGATGTTGAATCCCCCGGCCGAGCAATTCGGCCACACTATGGCCGAAGAGGGCACATGCCGCTGGATTGACCGATTCAATGATCCAGTGGGCATCTGTGACCAGGATCCCGTCTGCGGCATTGTCCACGAGGCTGCGGAGGCGAGTTTCCTTCTCGCGCAGCGCTTCCAGCGACCGGATCGCCTGCGCGTGTGCATCCTCAAGGTCGTTTGTCCGTGCGATGACCTTGGCTTCAAGAGCCTGCGTGAGATCCTGCAGGGCGCGTGTCTGTGCGCTCATCGCGATGGCTGTTCCGGTTGCCACGGTGAGGAGCCGTTCGAAATCCCCGCGAGGGGTGTCTTGAGATACAGAGTGAGCGAGAGAAGACTCTCCAGACCCGAGCGGGACGCCTGCCGATTGCAGTGTCGCCACGACGCCCTGCAGCACTGTGGACGTTTTTAGAAGCACTCGCCGGATGGCATACAGACCGACCAGCATGATGGCTACCGTGACAGCGAGAAGCCGCCAGAGTGTTTGATCTCGCTCGCGTTCGATCTGGGAGAGAGAGACAACCAGGCGGACCCAGGCCGTGAGTTCATCTCGGTCAAACAATGGTTCGATAATGACGAGCGTCGGCTGTCCCTCGTTCAATGATATTTCACGGATGACTTCGCGTTTCGTTTTCCGGGCTTCGAGCCATGCAGGATCGTTCAGAACGGTTCCGATCCGCCCCGGTTGCTTTGCGGCAACGACCAGACTGTCGTTGTCCACGATGTCGATTTCAAGTAGAGAGTCGTCTTGCACGTATAGCTGCAACGATTCCTGGAGGCGATAGAGATTGTCGAGTACGGCGGCAGAGCCAACGACGGCGAATGTGCGGGCGACGGCCCGCGCCCTCTCTTCTGCCGCCTGTCGGAGCGCATGGCTTTGCTGAGCGATGAGGACTCCTGTTCCTGCTCCCATGACAAGGAACAGAATGAGACTGAGGCTCACCCCAAGCCGAAGGCCATAGTTGCGAGTCCATGCATGTCGCATGCGTCCCGTGATTGAGAGGGAAGAAGTCTGCATTGGTTCAACTCACCTGTTCATGCGCCGACCGTGACCGGTCTTGTCTTCACGAAACTCAAATGTGGCGGTCGCTTCTCCGTTTGGGGGAACCGATACATGTGCCTGGAGTTGCCCCAGGTGTTCATGCCAGACGGAGATGTCATGGCGGCCCGCCGGTACGTTCAGGATTCTGGTATTCCCATGATCATCAGTCACACCAAAATATGGATGTGTCGAAGCCAGTACGTAGCCCCCCATAAATTTATGGACATCACATTGCACTCGATACAGGCCCGGTTTCGCCACGGTCTTGGCAACCGGGCGAGCGTTTACCACCATGGCCACGTTAATGAAGGTTCGCATCTCATAATTAATATGTGTGTTGTGCATGATCGGATCTTGGTTGTGGATCTCGATCGGCGACCCTGTCTGAAGGGACATCACATGGGGCGAAAAGGAACATCGAGAGTTGGAAAGAACATTCGGCGCCATTCCTGCCGGTGCTGTTTCCGGTGCAGAGATGCCATCGATTGTGACCACTGCATCTTTAAGTCCACCTGAGGGAGAATGGACTGTCAGGGACTGGAGGAGGACCTGTGTGCCACAGATCTCAGGATTGCGGGTGACGATCACGCCTGTCGGGGGTGGTATCGTGCCATGATAGAGCACCTGCACAGTCACCACCCCCTGTTCCGTCTGTGCCAAGGCTGGAGGCACATTTGAAATAATCAGTGCGAGGAACAGAGTAACCAACAGCATGGGGTACCTCCTCGATCGATGATCGATCCATGAGCAGGGCAGATTCATGAGTTGTCCTCCGACAGGAGGTCGAGCTTGAGCACGCCGGCGCTTGTGACGAGCTCATTCTTAATAGCATAGGCTGTCAGGCCGGCTGTGGTCCTCAGGTTGAGCTTGGTCATGAGGCTCGCACGATGTTTTTCTACGGTTCTGACACTGATGCAGAGACTCTCAGCGATCTCTTTGCTCGTGGCCCCTTCGGCAACCAATTTCAAAACCTCACATTCACGATCGGACAGCCTTTGCCATGGACCCTCTTCACTTGAGAGCTTGGATTGATTTCCCAGATATCCACAGAGCACTTTGTCCGTGATCATCGGGCTCAGGTAGGTTTTCCCCTGAGCCACGCTGTGAATGGCTGTTCTAAGTTCTTCGAATGACGACTCTTTGAGGAGATATCCGGCGGCCCCTGAATGAAGAGAAGCCCGCACGATGGGCTCGGACATGTGAACGGTGAGAACCAGACACTTGACAGTGGGATGGGAAAGTCTTACCTGGCGGATTATCTCGGTTCCATGCATTCCGGGCAAAGACAGATCTAGAAGAACGATGTCGGGTAGGAGTGTGGCGACCAAGCGTAGCGCATCGGTGCCGTTGCCTGCCTCGCCGATGACATGAAGTTGTGGATCAAGGGCTAACAGAGAGGCTAATGCTTCCCGAACGAGGGTATGGTCTTCCACCAGAAGAATCCGAATTCGTGAGTCTGAGGCAGGGGGTTTCTCTTCTCCTGAAGGGGCGTGATTCGAAGCGCCATCCGGACTTGAAGGCTTCTTGTGGCTCGATCGGTGGTTCATAAGGTATGCCCTGACTGCAGGGCGAGGACAAATTATCCCAAGCCCACTTATCCCATGGCCGAGCTATGTTGCAAAATACATTCGTAAATCCGACCAGTTGTGCGTGTGTGGAGCAAGTCTGTTTCCGGAATAGGCAAGACAATCGCAGCACTGGAGTTAACCTGAAAAGTGCGACGCGGGTTAAGGCAATACCGCTGATGAGATAGCGGAAAATGACTTCAAGGGAACACCGGGTAGATCGTTCTTGTGGTTTTTTGAAGTGGGATTGCCGTCAGGGTCTCATTCGACGGCGATGAGGTTTTTGATTCGGTCGTACGAGGCGTCCGACAGAATGTGCCTCTGTATCAACTCCGTCTTGTCGTGATAGGGCCGGCCTTCGATGATCTGTTGGGCCAGTGTTACGTTCATGCCAGGCAACACAACGAGTTGCTCGATCGATGCCCTATTCAAGTCAACCGGCTTTATGGGACCGGCGGGTGTCTGTAGTGGGCGCTCCAATCGTTCCAATGGAATGTCCAGCGGGCGCTGGAGTTGAGGATCAATCTGCGGCCTGGCCCTGTCGGCAGCGAGGGCGCCTGTGTATAGGTATGCAAGACTCAGTATCAGGAGGCAGGCGACGGAAAGCCATAGGTGCGTGACCCGACATAGGAAAGAACACAAGCGTGGCGATTGAGGCATGGGATCCTCTGTGCGAGAAGGTGGTTCCTATGTCTTTAGACGTGATAAGGGCTCCGGCGTTTCCGCTGCCGGAGAGAATACGGAATCGGAGGCATCAATGACAGGCACATATGGGAAGATCGCAATCTCGTGATTCGGAAAGTGGGGCACGACGAGGGTGCGGCTCGCCGGGGCAGGGGTTGCAAAGTGATTGGAAGAGGCGATGTTATTCAGCAGTGACTACTTGGATAGAGTCCTCGGCGGACTTAACTTGTTGGCCCGATGCGCTTCCAAGTCGATCTGCTTGAGGGCACTCAGCTGATCCGTCAACTCCGCGATTCGTTTTTCGCGATCACGAATCTGCCGCTGCAGAATAGGGACGGCGACATCCGGGCTTTTGGCCGGTTCCACGGTTCGCCCTGTGGCCGTCGTACGGGCCGTACGCGGTTGGCCCAGCCAGGTGCGTACCAATCCTTTCATCACCCCTAGTAACGCGCCTTGAGGTTCATCGGCGGAAACGGAGGGGGCAGGCCGGTGGGCGAGGAACCGAATCCAGCGCGCACTGGAATCCGCAAAGGGGCCTTTCGGCGCTACAGCCAGCGCCTGATGAAAGGAGGCTGCTGCCGCCTCACCATTCTGGAATAGCGCGACCATCGCCTGGGTGAAATGGACCTGATCGCAGGACTGGTCCTGTGTGCAGGTGCGGAGGAGCGGTTCTTGTTCTCGCTGGATCGCGTGCAAGAGGGCAGCGTCAGATGCCTCGGCGTGAAAGACCGGCGACGAAGCCGGTGCCGGAGCTGTCGGCGGGGCTCCGGGCAACATCGTACAGCCCCAGAGCATTCCCATCAGCACGAGCCCAGATCCATACCGAAGCTGCATTATTCACCCCTTGTTGCCTCACTCGTCTAGTGTCGGCACTGAGACAAGTGTAGCAGATAGTACGAATTTTGCTGATTCAGAGCAGAGACAAAAATGGGGATATGAGCCCTGAAGTTTGTGTTGATGGTCAATCTGGTTTGTTTTGTTTATCTGGTTGATTTGGTTCATCTGGTTAGTTTCGTTCAACCAAAAAACCAAACAGACTAAACAAACAATATGAACCAGAGAAACCAGCCCGTTCTCACGGGCTTTCGCCATGAACAATCATGAGTAATGCGGGGTAACAGTTTTTCTTGTAACCGAGACGGAGAGGAGGGTACTATAGTATCGATTGTCTCATCTGTGTCACGACCTTTAGGGGAGTCGCTCTGAACATTTCAACGAACTCATTGACAATCCGGTCATCCTCGTATTTATAAGGTGTTGTGATAACGATCCGTTTATGCTTTTCCGTCCTTATTTTCGGGCTGTTGCTAAGCACCATATTCCCGGCCGTGCAGATCGGGTGGTCTTTCAATATCCTGTGCGGTTCGACGGGCGATACCGGGAGTGGGCAA
>JANOOS010000093.1:0-4208 GCA_031421455.1 Nitrospira sp. | reverse complement strand
TCGTCCTTATCGAGCCCCTTGCGCGAAAATATTTTCACATCGACGACGATACCCTCGATACCCGGCGGCACCGTGAGCGATGTATCCTTCACATCGCCCGCTTTCTCACCGAAGATAGCCCGCAACAGTTTTTCTTCCGGCGTCAGCTGTGTTTCGCCTTTCGGCGTGACCTTCCCGACCAGAACATTTCCAGGCTTCACTTCAGCCCCGATACGGATAATCCCGCTCTCGTCGAGATCGCGAAGCGCTTCTTCTCCAACGTTTGGAATGTCGCGAGTAATGTCCTCTTTCCCCAACTTGGTGTCGCGGGCCTCCACCTCGAATTCCTCAATGTGAATCGACGTGAATGCATCCTCACGCACCAGCTTTTCGCTCAGCAGAATGGCATCTTCGAAGTTGTATCCGCCCCAGGGCATGAAGGCGACCAAAATGTTCTTACCCAATGCCAGTTCGCCATGATCGATGGCGGGACCATCGGCCAAGACCTGTCCCACTTTCACCGGCTGCCCAAGCCGCACCACCGGTGTCTGCGTGATGGTCGTACTCTGATTCGACCGTTGGAACTTAATCAGATCGTAGACGTCCAAGCCTGCATCGTTCCGCTTCCGGCCTTCTCTCGAATCGGCGCGCACGACGATCCTTCTGGCATCCACGCTTTCCACTACACCGGCACGCTTAGCCTGCACGACATAGCCCGAGTCACGCGCGACTACGGTTTCCATTCCCGTACCGACCAGCGGAGCCTCCGACGTGAGCAGCGGCACCGCCTGACGTTGCATGTTCGATCCCATCAAGGCACGGTTCGCATCGTCGTGTTCCAAAAACGGCACCAAGGCCGTGGCCACGCTCACCACCTGCTTCGGCGACACGTCCATGTATTCGATCTTGTCCGAGGTGGCGGTCACGAAATCCCCGGCCGAGCGCGCCGAGATATTTTCGGACGACAAGCGGCCGGACGCATCCACTTTCGAGTTCGCCTGGGCAATGATGTATTTGTCCCCTTCGATCGCCGATAGAAACTCGATCTCGTCTGTGACTCGCCCCTTCACCACCTTGCGATAAGGCGCTTCGATAAACCCGAACTTATTGATGCGCGCATAGGTCGCCAACGACGTGATCAAGCCGATGTTCGGGCCTTCCGGCGTTTCAATCGGACAAATACGGCTGTAATGCGAAGGATGGACGTCGCGAACTTCGAACCCCGCCCGCTCCCTGGTCAACCCGCCGGGACCGAGCGCGGAAAGACGCCGCTTGTGCGTAATCTCTGCAAGCGGATTCGTTTGGTCCATGAACTGCGATAATTGGCTGCTGCTGAAGAACTCTTTCACTGCGGCGACGACGGGTTTCGCATTGATCAAATCGTGCGGCAACACCGTCTCCATATCCAGCAGGTTCATCCGCTCCTTGATGCTGCGCTCCATACGGACCAGACCAAGCCGGAATTGGTTTTCCAGCAACTCGCCGACCGAGCGGACACGACGATTGCCCAGGTGATCGATGTCGTCGATTTCGCCCTTGCCCAATTTCAAATTGACGAGGTAGCGGATGACCTCGACCATGTCCTGCGCCGTCAACGTCCGCTGTTCCAACGGCAGATCCAAACCCAACTTCTTGTTCAACTTCAGGCGTCCGACCGGCGAAAGGTCGTACCGCTTGGAGTTCGTAAATAAATTGTCGAAGAGCGCCCGTGCCGTATCGACTGAGGGCGTTTCTCCTGGCCGTAAGCGGCGATAGATCTCGACCATCGCTTCCTCTTTTGAGGTGGTCTTGTCCATCTCAAGCGTATCCAGGATCACCGGCGTCGACGTGACCGTATCGAAATAGATCGCCTTGAACTCTTCGATGTCGCTATCGAGCAGCGCCTCGATGATCTCAGCGGTGAGCCGCTGATTTCTTTCGGCAATCTTGTTTTTCTTTGAATCCACCAGTTCACTCAGGGACGCGCGGCCGATCAACTCGTTCGGCGAAAGCGGGATTTCCTTCACACCGGCTGCTTTCAGCTTCGCAATGATCCCCTTCGTCAGCTTGGCGCCTTCCCGTACCAACGACTCCTTACCACCCTTATCCAAGACCTCCGCCGAGCAGCGAAGACCATGATGAATCTCAGGGTCGAGCTTTCGGAGCATCTTGCCTTTGACGACCCGAATCTCTTCGACCGGGTAATACATCTTGAGCAAGTCGTCGCCTGTAAATCCGAACGCCTTCAAGAGAATGGTTGTCGGCATTTTCCGGCGACGGTCGATGCGTACATAGAGAATATCGCGGGCGTCGAACTCGAAGTCCAGCCACGATCCGCGATAGGGAATGATCCTGGCGGAATACAGCACCTTGCCGCTGGAGTGCGTCCGGCCCTTATCGTGCGTGAAGGATGCGCCGGGAGAACGATGCAACTGACTCACCACCACACGCTCTGTGCCGTTGACAATGAAGGTTCCCCGCTCCGTCATGAGTGGAAGCTCGCCGACGTAGACTTCCTGCTCACGGACGTCGAGCACTTTTTTCTTGGAACCCTTATCTTCCTTGTCGAACACGACCAAGCGTACTCGGAGCTTGAGCGGAACGGCAAAGGTCATTCCCTGCTCAAGGCATTCTCGCTCATCGTACTTGGGGGTGCCGAGCGTATAGCTTGTAAACTCCAATACGGCCGTATTGTTGTAATCCGGAATCGGAAAGACACTCGCCAGGGCTGCCTGAAGCCCATGGTCCTTGCGACGTTCCGGCTCAACCTCCCGCTGAAGGAATTCTTCATAGGAGCGCTTTTGAATCTCGATAAGATCAGGAATCTCGATGCTGCTAAGAATGCGCCCGTAATCTTTCCGTTCGATAAACTCTTGCAGAGTCGTTTCGGACATTCGCTCTCCTCCACGCTAGTCGGTCAGTGAATAGGGGCCTACGGCTAACGGTCACTGGTCAATGGTACGGACCACAGGAACCGGCTCCCGACGATTGACCAATGACCGTTGACGAATGACGTTCCTACTTGATCTCGACCTTGGCGCCGACTTCTTCGAGCTTCTTCTTCATGGTGTCGCATTCTTCCTTCGTCACACCAGTCTTCACAGGCTTTGGCGCGCCTTCGACCAGATCCTTCGCTTCCTTCAACCCGAGGCTGGTAAGTTCACGAACGACCTTAATGACTTGGATTTTCTTGTCCGCCGGAGCAGACACAAGCACGACGTCGAACGCCGTTTTCTCCTCGACTGCCGCTGCGGCACCACCGCCTGCAGCAGGAGCGGCGGCGACCGGTGCGGCAGCAGTGACGCCGAATCGGGTCTCCAGCCCCTTCACGAGTTCCGCCAAATCGAGCACACTCATCGTCTCGATGGCCTTGATCAATTCTTCCTGTGATAATTTTGCCGTTGTCGTTGACATATCCCCTTCTCCTTTTCGTTTATCCCCAATGGCTGCAATGACTCTCACAAATTTTGACAAGACCGCACTGAGCGTATACACGAGCCCACGCGCCGGCCCCTGCATGGCCGACAATAACATGGCAATGAGAACTTCCTTCTTCGGCAACTTGGCAACAGCCGCCAATTCAGCCGGCTGCACCACCTTGCCCTCCAACACACCAATGGTGATCTTAATCTTCTGTTCGCGCTTCTCTGCCAGAATAAAATCTCGAAGGATCTTGGCCGGGAGCACCGGATCGTCATACCCGATGACCAGCCCCGTCGGTCCCTACAAATACGTCTTCACCCCGGAAAGGATCGTACCCTCCGAGGCACGAACGGCCAACGTATTCTTGACGACCATATATTCGGCTTTGGCCCCTCGCAATTGCTTACGCAGCTCCGTGATCTGGTTGACGGAGAGCCCCGCACTTTCGGTGACAATGGCAAGCCGTGCACGTCCGAATGTCTCCGTCAATTCCACGACCGCTGTCGCTTTCTCGTCCTTATTCATAATCGAACCCTTCCCCTTCCGCGCGGCAACAACCCGACTAACTCCATTCTTTGGCTAACGCAATGGCGTCAAGCTTCACGCCGGGCCCCATCGTGCTCGAGAGAGTCGCGCTCATCAGATAGCGTCCTTTGCACGAGGCAGGCTTTGCCTTGATGACCGCCTCAATCACTGCCGAGGCGTTGGCATAGAGCTGCTCAGGCTGAAACGATACTTTCCCGACAGGCACTTGAACGATTCCGGCTTTTTCAACCTTGTACTCCACACGGCCCTTCCGAATCTCCGACACAGCCCTACCGACATCG
>JANOOS010000092.1:0-5759 GCA_031421455.1 Nitrospira sp. | reverse complement strand
TTTTTGCTGTAGGAGCGGGACAGCCGGAGGTCGATCTGAAGTCGTCAGGGGAGAGGTTGATTCCAATGCCTCTGCCCGGTCGACGAGCCAGGTGGCGGGGGAGGCGTCAGCCTGCAGCCCATGGGGAAGCGCAACAAGGAGACTCCAGAGGACCAGGGCGCTGATGATCCACCGTCGATTCATTGCAATCGAGATCCTTCGCCAGGCTCCTCGGTACAACCTTGGGGGGAAACCCTAGCATGTGGTTTTGATGCTGGTCAATGTGCGAGGGTCAGCCGGATGGCAGAGATGCTTTGCGGCGCCGAGACTCGTTTGCTAGAATGCGGGCTAGCGCACAACCCTGTGTGTTCCAAGATATACACGATATAATCGCCTGTTCACCGGTGATCCTTCCTTCATGCGAAAAGCTAAAATTGTGTGCACGATCGGTCCGGCCAGCGCCGAACCATCCATACTCGAACGGCTGATTCACAGTGGAATGGACGTGGCTCGTCTAAACTTCTCTCATGGCACGCACGACTCGCACCGTACGGCAATCGCCTCGATCCGCGCTGCTGCGGAGCGCCTGCAGCGCCCGGTTGCAATCATTCAAGATTTACAGGGGCCTCGAATCAGGGTCGGCGATCTCGATGGAATAGGAGTCGAGGTGACGGCAGGACAGCAGGTTCGGCTCATCGGAAGCATGCTCCGGTCGGGCGGACAGATCGGCAGACAGACCACGGCCCCTTCGAAGCTCCTGGAGATCCCGGTGGCCTATCCGCAGCTGGCTCAAGACGTGCGGCCGGGGGCCAGAGTCTTAATCGACGACGGGCTGATTGAACTGCTCGTGACGGTCGTGAGCGATGGGGGAGTCGAGTGCAGAGTCAAGACCGGCGGGCGAATCTTGTCTCATAAGGGAATCAATCTGCCCGGCACCACGATCAGTGCCCCGGCACTCACGGAAAAAGATCGAAAGGATATTCGTTTCGGCGTCGCAGAAGGAGTGGATTATATGGCACTCTCGTTTGTACGGGGGCCTGAAGACGTGCGAGCGGCCAGGCGTCTGGTGGCGGAGTGCGGGGGAGACCAGCCGATTATCGCGAAAATCGAACGGGCTGAAGCCATCGCTACGCTAGACTCGTTGTTGGAGGAAGCAGACGGAGTCATGATTGCGAGGGGAGATCTTGGTGTGGAAATGGGACCGGAAGTCGTGCCGATTCTCCAGAAGCGGATCATTGCAAAGGCGAATCAGCATCGCCGGCTGGTTATTACGGCCACGCAAATGCTCGAGTCGATGACGCAGCATCCGAGCCCGACGAGGGCGGAAGCTTCCGATGTCGCCAATGCGATTTTCGACGGCACCGATGCGGTCATGCTCTCGGCGGAAACCGCCCGCGGACAATATCCGGTTGAATCGGTGCAGGTGATGGATCGGATTGTTCGTGTGGCAGAGGGTGAGGTGGTGCTTCTGAACAGGGGGCCGGTCGAATGTTCAGACGGTCATGAGCAGGGCTCGATTCCTGAGGCGATGTGCGAGGCTGCTGCATCGGCTGCGGCCACGACGCAAGCGGCGGCGATTGCCACGTTCAGCGAGTCCGGTGCGACCGCCAGGCTGCTCTCAAAACAGCGGCCGGTCGCTCCCATTGTCGCCTTCACCCCGCACGATCTTGTGCGGCGGAGAATGGCGCTCTACTGGGGCGTGCTTCCGCGGCTGATGGCCAGAATTCATGATCCGGACGATCGCGTTCATGCGGTCGAGCATCGACTGGTGGAAGAAACGTTGGCCGGATCGAACGACTGCGTCGTGTTTCTGTCCGGGACCGTGACAGGACAGTTAGGTGGCACGAATGCCATGAAACTTCACCGGATTGCGTCATGAGCAGCCGCATGTCGACCCGGCTAGCCGCTTTCGTCATCTTGATAGGCTGGCTGTTTGTCTGGAATATCGCGTCGGCGCAGACCGGATCTCTGAAGCATTCACCCGCCGACGTGGTGAAACGATACTTGGCGCTCGATTCTAAAGGGGCCAGGCTTGATGCCATGTCGCTTGAAACGGTCGCGTCTTATACGGGCTGGAATGAAGAACCGGCGTGGGGGCATGTCGTCGTAACGCGCGGCTTTGTGGTGGCGGAGCAGTATCGCCAATGGGAAGTGATCGATAGCCTGGAAGTCGTGATTCCGGTCACCTTTCAGGTTATCGGCTCGGTGTATTTTGAAACTGCCGGTTTTGTCCAGGGGACTGAGACAGAAGAGGTTCGGTTTCGCGTGAAAGCCATCAAGAATCGATGGAGGATCGTTGAGCCGATGCTTCCTCCTCATGTGGGTCAGAAGCGGATGGTGAATTTCGTGCGCGAAGCCTGGATGAAGGAAACCGACCCGGCGAAGCGAGACCGTCTCGGATCGTTACAGGGTGAGTTACGAGAGGCGAAATAATGATGGGAAAGACCTCGGTCGAGCTGCTGATCTTCGATTTGGATGGAACGCTTATCGAGTCCAAATGGGACATTGCCGCGTCGGTGAACTTTACATTGGCTGAACTGGGACTGCCGCAGCGTCCGATTGAGGAAATCTTTGGATTTGTGGGAGATGGAGTGAAGCAATTATTGCGCTTGTCGGTCGGCGAGAGCAGCCGGGTCACCTTCGACGAGGCCTTGCGGGTGTTCAGAGGCCAGTACTTGGCCCATTGCCTCGACCGCACGACATTCTATCCCGGCATTGGAGAGATGCTGACGCATTTCGCAGGCAAGCGGAAGGCGGTGGCCACCAATAAATCGATTGAGTACACCAACGTGATTCTCCAGGGACTGGGGGGAAATCATTTTCAGTACGTCGTCGGAGGCGATCGCGGGTTTGGATTGAAACCGGAGCCGGGCATGTTGTTGCATGTGATGGAGCAGCTGAACGTATCGAAAGAGCAGACCGTGCTCGTCGGGGACAGCACCAACGACATCAACGGCGGGCATAACGCGGGCATCCGTGTCTGCGCAGTCGGGTATGGTATGGGGAATCGGGAGAAAATGGCGGCCTGCAAGCCGGACTGGTTTATCGAACGGCCTGAACAACTCATGGAGCTATTTATATGACGACCAAAATGATCCTCGTATCTCGTGAAGCGTATCTCGTAAAAACATGTAGTCGACGAAACACCGATGTGAAAAGACTCGGCTGGCGCCTCAGCGTTCAGTCCTTCGCTCTTCCCACGCTTCACGCCTCACGCTTCACGGTGTTCTTGCTTGCCACGGCTCTCAGCCTCGGCCTGAACTTTAGCCTCAACCTTCCGCTTGCCGCCTCGTCTGGGCTGGCGGATCGTGTGGTGGAACAAAAACTGGCAAACGGGTTGACCGTGCTCATGGTCGAGCGGCATCAGACGCCGGTGGTCTCCCTCAACATGACCTTCAGGGTCGGGGGAGTCAACGAGCAGGTGGGGCAAACCGGCCTGGCGCATCTCTATGAACATATGGCGTTCAAGGGGACGAGGACGGTCGGGACGAAGGATTACGAAAAAGAACGTCCCATTCTCGAAGAATGGTATCGAGTGGGCACTGAGCTGGAGCAGCGGCAACGAGACCTCGCACGGAAGAGTCCGGAGAGACCGGCCAGTTCCGAGGATCGGGCCGCAGTCGAGGAACTACAGAAACGATTTACGGAACTGCAAGAAAAGGCAGGACAGTTCGTGGCGGGCAATGAGATGGCTCTCCTCTATCAACGCCACGGGGGGGTCGGGCTCAATGCCGCGACCGGCAAGGATCTGACCCGCTATATGATCAACCTTCCGGCGAATCGTCTGCCGCTGTGGGCTGCGCTCGAAGCCGATCGCATGGCGCACCCGGTCCTTCGAGAATTCTACAAAGAGCGAGGGGTGGTCATGGAGGAGCGGCGGATGCGGAATGACGACAGTCCCAATGGACTGTTGTATGAAACTTTCACCTCGGCAGCCTTCCGCGCCCATCAATATGGTATTCCGACGATCGGCTGGGAGTCGGACATCCTCTCGCTCACGCCGGCCGACACCGAAGCATTCTTCAAGGCCCATTACGGTCCCGGCAATGCGACGATTGCGATTGTGGGTGATATTCATCCGAAGGACGTCATGGCCTTGATCGAGCAGACGTTCGGCAAGATACCGGCTTCGCCTCCGCAGCCGCAGCCTGTCACCGTCGAACCGCCTCAACGGGGAGAGCGCCGCGTGGAGGTGGAATTCGATGCCGAACCGTCGTTGGTTATCGGGTTTCATAAACCGGCGTTGGGCCATTCCGACGACTATGTCTTCGATGTAATCGATGCGGTGTTGAGCGATGGAGTCACCTCCCGGCTCTATACAAGTCTGGTCCGTGAGAAACGGCTCGCCGCTTCAGTAAGCTCCGATTCGAATTTTCCAGGGGTCCGTGCTCCGAATCTGTTCGTGCTCAGTGCCACACCGCTTGCGCCCCATACGACGGCTGAAGTCGAGTCGGCCATCTATGCCGAACTCGAACGGCTCAAGATGGAGCCGGTCTCCGCCAAAGAGCTGGAAAAGGTGCTGAATAACCTGGATGCCGATTTGGTGCGGGCGCTCCGATCTAATGGGGGCCTGGCTTCTCAATTGGCGCTGTTTCAGACGGTAGCGGGGGATTGGCGCTACGCGTTAAAGGCTCGGGACAAAATCGCAGTGGTGACGACGGCGGATATCCAGCGTGTGGCGACAGAGTATTTCACGAAATCGAACCGAACAGTGGCCACGCTGGTGAAGAAGACCGGCGAGAAAAAAGTCGCGACGGTATCGCAACGTGAGGTGGCGCGATGATGAACGTGAGGACGCGCGTAAGGGGTAAGGGGTTAGGGGTAAGGCGTAGTACAATGATCGTCGGTTTGTTGACCATCTCGATTCTGCTCCCGGCGCTCAGCGCTTGTGCAGCTGAGATGGCGCTGGGTGATCCCAGGCAGATGACCTTTAAGACGGTCGAGTTCACCCCGCCGGATGCGGATCGGGTGGTGCTCAAAAACGGGATGGTCGTCTATCTCTTGGAAGACCATGAACTGCCTTTGGTCAGTATGACGGCGACAATACGAACAGGCAGCTGGCTCGATCCGGCGGAGAAAATAGGCCTGGCTTCATTGACCGGTTCTATCATGAGGTCAGGTGGAGGAGGCGGACTCTCGGCTGAACGAGTGGATGAAGATCTCGAACAGTTCGCCGGGGCTGTCGGTATCTCGATAGGGCGGCTATCCGGGTCCGCGTCGCTCGATGTGCTCAGCAAGGACTTGAAGCGGGGGATTCAGATTTTCGCAGGCCTCATTCGGACGCCTGCTTTTGAGCCGGCGCGGGTTGAACTGGCCAAGCTGCAGACCATCGAAGGCATTCGCCGCAGGCAAGATAATCCCGGCTCGATCGCCGGACGAGAATTTGTGAAACTCTTGTATGGAGCCAATCATCCGTCGGCACGGGAGAGCAGCATCGAGTCCATCACCCGCATCACCAGAGACGATCTGATCGCTTTTCATCGGAAGACCATTCATCCGAACGGCATGATGCTGGGAGTGACGGGCGATTTCGACAAGTCCGCAATACTGGCCCTGCTGCGCGAGGTATTCGGCGATTGGGAAAAGGGCGAGGTGCCGGTGCTGACGATTGCCGATGTGCCACAGAGTCAGGTGCCGAAGCCCGTTGTGCGGTTCGTGAACAAGGATACTTCGCAGACGCATCTCCGCATCGGTCATCTGTCGATCAAAGAGCAGGATCCGGACTATGTGGCGTTGGCGATCGCGAACGACATTCTGGGGGGCAGTTCCTTTCGCAGCCG
>JANOOS010000091.1:0-2085 GCA_031421455.1 Nitrospira sp. | reverse complement strand
GGTGTTGTTATGGTCGGCGCCTTCAATGACATAGAAGGACTTGGGTGGCTTGGCCGCCTCGAAGACCTGTCGACCTAATTCGAGGGGGATAATATCGTCTTTGTCTCCGTGAATGATCAGCTTCGGCAGCGAGAGCTGCGGAAGGCGATCGATCAATGCGAAATCTGCCCCAAGCAGCCAATGAACCGGCAACCCCCCATAATGAAACTTAGCCACCGCGCCGATCGATGGAAACGACGATTCGAGGATCAGTCCCGCAGCAGGCTTCTGTGCGGCAAGTTCTGCGGCAACCGCCGCGCCGAGCGAGCGCCCAAAAATGACGATGCGCTCAGGGCGAATCATTCTGGTTCGCGTGAGATAATCGTGCGCTCCCAGCGCATCCTGATAGAGCCCCTCTTCAGACGGCTTCCCCTGGCTCCGGCCATAGCCTCGATAATCGAAAAGGAACACCGACAGTCCCAACTGATAGAGAAGCTTCAGATTCTCCAGCCGGTTGATGATGTTCCCCGCGTTTCCGTGGCACCAGAGTATGACCGGACGATCTGCCTGCGCCTCAAGATACCAACCGAACAACCGCGCCCCATCAGCAGCCTGAAACCAGACCTCTTCAAGCGGTAACCCACTGAGCCGAGCCCAATCCCGATCCTGCCAAGGCTCAGGATGATAGACGAAGAATTGGTCAAGGATGCCCATCATGCCTTACTTCTGAGAACAACGATCTAGCAGGCTACCGAAAAAAGGTTTACACATAAAACACCGTTGGAGTCTCCCAGGATGGTGCTGATGCCACAAAAGCCTCAGTACGCTCAAAAAGGCTGTCCAGCAAGGCCGCAGCAAGCGTCTAAAGATGGTTCCTCCAAGCTTGCTTGTATATGTTATCTCCAGGATGGCCCGGATGAGTGCCCCACTGCGCGCGTCCAACGAGGGTCTTCTGAGACCGCGCGTTGCGCGAGCACAGGGGACTCACCGGGCCATCCCTCTCCTGCTGGCGGACTTTTTCAGCATCCTGTTATAAGCGCAGCCCGATGCCAAACAGGGCGTAATGGGAGCGAAAGTCCAGTGCGAGCTGCTCCCAGTGGTAGTTGGCGGAGAAGTACTTGTACTCGCTGAACAGAAACACCTTTTCGGTCAGATTGCCCTGCAGCCCGCCAAAGAATTGTGAGCCGAAAGCCCATGAACCTTCGAAGTCCCGATCCGAACGACCGGGAATGTCGGCATGGGTGAGCACTCCGCTCGAGTAACCACCCCCGACGCCGATGTAAGGGACAAACGCATTTCCCGGGTAGCGAAGAGTCAGATTCACCATCGAACTGAAGACCCAGAGGTTTGTACTGACTGCGGACCCTACATTCACCGGCGAAGAAAATGAGATCTCACTTCCATGACCGGAAGACTCCAGTCCGATTCCGACGATGTTTCCCAAGTAGTGTGGGAACACCGAAGCCTTGATGCCGGCGCCAGCCCCATTGAAAATCTTGCTGTCCGAGGGGTTGCCCCCCTGGGCAAAGAGGCCTCGATCTGATGGAAATGCACCCAGTGCGTACAGGCCAACATCTACGTCCGCCGTCTCCGCG
The DNA here is from genome assembly GCA_031421455.1 of Nitrospira sp. Lineage (GTDB taxonomy): Bacteria > Nitrospirota > Nitrospiria > Nitrospirales > Nitrospiraceae > Palsa-1315. The sequence goes on along the minus strand of JANOOS010000091.1, from coordinate 511 downwards.
GCTGCAACCAGGACTGGTTGCAGCAATACAATCATGAGGGCGAGCGACAATGGAAAGAAAACCGGGATCACTAAGGGGAATGGCCACATTTCGAGTCTATCCTACAGCGCATTGGCTAGTAGCGCCGGCCAAAATAAAAGGGCCTCTGGGGCTTCGACCCCAAAGGCCCCTTCGATTGTAGACGTTCGAGAATCAGCTGCCCTTGACGATCGTGCACCATTCGCCAAAGATCCCCAAGACGTTCTTGGCGTAATGGTCGACTGACGCGACTTTCGTGATTCCACCATTGGCTTTGGCCGCAACGATACTGGCATCACCCGTAGCAACCCAACCCAAAACCGACGAAGCGCAGGCTTTTCCCTCTTTGGTCGTAGCGGTTTCAGCCGTCGCGATGTTCCCATACTTCGTCTCGTTGAAAATTGTGCCAGCCAGTGGTGAGGCGACGATCTGGCAGGCCGACAAGCTAAGTGCTGCCACTGAGATTCCTGCGAGTGTCAAAGCGACTTTTATC
>JANOOS010000090.1:0-11908 GCA_031421455.1 Nitrospira sp. | reverse complement strand
AAAAAAACGACATCCCCTTGGGCGCCCCTGTCGAATGGTGCTAGTATGGGCCGCACATCGATTGGATCCCTTTTATGTCCGCAAATACCGATGAATTGGTGGGTGCGTTTGTGACACCACCGATCGCGCTGCCACAACTTGTGCCGAGCCGCACCTGTCTCCAGTGCGATGTCTGTTGCCGGTTTCCCGACCCCGATAGCGCCCTGCGCCCGTATTTTACCGAGAACGAAATCACCCAGGCTCTGGCCGGGGGCATTGAGGCCACGGCTTTTCCCAACCGGCTGGGGTCGCAGGTGATTCTGGTTCCCGAGCCTCACGGCGAGGGGTATCTCTGCCCGGCATTCGATGCCGCAACTTCAAGGTGTCGTATCTACGAGCAACGTCCGCTCGATTGTCAGCTCTATCCGCTGGCGTTGATGTGGAATGAGCTGCATGACCAGGTCTTGTTGGGGTGGGATACGAAATGTCCTTTTATGCGAGAAGAGATTCCAGCGGAAATTCAGCGTCATGCCGATCGGGTAATGGCCTTGCTCGATCAACCGGGTGTCCGTGACCACGTCGTTGCGCATCCTCGCCTCATCGGACGGTTTCAAGAGGACGTAGTCGTGCTTGCGCTTCTTTCACGCCTCACTGATGCCGTGGCGAGGCAGTGGGGGACTGCGCCGCTGCATCGGTTCACACTGGACGATATTCCGCGCATGACAACGGCCTTAGACCGGTCTGGGTGGCGCCAGGCTCAGTCGCTCGCAGCCTATTCGCCGGTCTATCACTACATGTGGAATGGATTACTGGCCTATTGGTGGATGGAGCTTGAGGGCGCCTTTTGCCTTTTTGCTCAATCGCCGGACGGCTGGTTCATGCCTCTGCCTCCGATCGGAGCCGGCTCGATCGACAAGCCTCTGTGTGGGGCGATGGGGCTGCTGCGGCGCTGGAACAATGATTCGCCGGTCAGCCGAGTTGAGAACGTGCCTTCCCAGTTAGTTTCGGAGTTCGAGCGACTGGGCTATCGGCTGACGTCCAAGGAACCTGACTATCTGTATTGCGCGACAGATCTTGAGGCTTTGTCGGGCGACCGGTATCGATCTCAACGAGCACTGTGCAATCGATTCGAGCGTGAGCAGCCTTTTGAGGTGAGTACCTATCAGGTTGGCGACCGTCAGGACTGTCGTGCCCTTCTCGCAAACTGGTCACGGCAGAAACAAGCGGAAGGGCTTGAGTCATTCGGTGCGATGCTGTTGGCCGATGCGGCGCCGGCTCACGAAGTGATCTGGTCGCAGGCGTCGGCTCTTCGACTCACAGGAAAGGTCGTGAAGATTCACGGTCGGCTCTGCGCGTATACCTTCGGCTATTGGTTGACGAGCAGGACATTCTGTGTCCTCTTAGAGGTGACCGACCGGACTGTTCCGGGTCTGGCGCAGTATCTATTTCGGGAGACCTGTCGGATGGCTGTGGCGGAAGGGGCCGAATACATCAATACAATGGATGATGCAGGCCTCCCAGGATTGCGCGCATCGAAACAGGCCTATCATCCCGTCATGCTGACGCCCAACATTGCCGCCTTTCCGGCCTGTGCCTTATGAAGACCTCCATGGCCTTAACATTCTTCGATCTTCGCCGTTATCGGTGGCTGTCCTATCTCCTGATCGCCATCACCGTATGCGCGCTTCTTGCCGGGATCGTCCTGACCCGGTTCGTCGAAGATCGCCTCGTGGAAGCAAAGGGAAAAGAACTCACGCTGGCCGCGTCGGAAGTGGCCGAGAAGCTCGACCGGATGCTGTTCGAGCGCCAGGGCGACGTGCTCATGATGGCCCGAGCCTTTTCGGCGCAAGCTTCCGATCCGGCCTATCTCTCCGAGTATCTGAGATGGATGAAGACGGAATATTCTCCGGTCTATCTGTCGATCGCGGTTACGGATAGTCAGGGTATGGTTGTGGCGGCGACAGAGCCCTCGCTGGTAGGGCGCGACAATAGCCACATGGCCTCGTTTGTTGCCGTGCGTGCGACGCGTCGACTCGACATCGCCGATGTCGGGGCCCAGCAAGCGGAGAGTGGCGTCGATACGATCGCGTTTACGGCTCCGATTTTCGATCCGCAAGGCGCGTTTGCAGGTGTCGTGACTTCGCGGGTGGGGGTTCCATTCTTGGAGGAAGTGACAACCAGGACCATTCGCTCTCTTGAAGCAGGACAAAGAGCAGGTGTGCGAGTTGCCTACCAAATGTTGACGAAGCAGGGCAGGGTATTTGCCGATTCGGATCAGTCTGGCAAGGGGACTGCCAATCTGAAAGAACTCAGTTCCCCTTCAATGTTACTGAGCGAGGCTGGTGTGCCAGGGTACATCGAAGAAGAGCATGTGCGCCGGCATGTTCAGGTGATCACCGGCTACGCGCAGACCAGAGGTTTTCGAGAATCTGCGGGGCTGGCCTGGTCGGTCCTGCTGCGAATGGATCGGCAGGACATCCTGGCGCCTATTCACGCATTCTTGTGGAAAGTGTGGATTGTCGGCGGGGTGGTCTGGATTCCCCTGCTGGGGTTATTGCTCTGGGCGACGGCCCGATTGCGCGCAGAGCATCGACAGGCGCAACAGGAAAATGCCTGGGCGAAAGCCGCTGAAACCGCGTTGCTCCAGAGTCAGGAACGAAACCGAGCCATTGTCGATACCGCGCTTGACGGGGTGATCAGCATCGATTCGATGGGGATGGTGACTGACTGGAATGCGCAGGCCACGGCAATTTTTGGATGGGCCCGCGAGGAAGCCCTGGGACGGGCCCTTTCTGAAACCATCATTCCTGAGCGGGATTGTCGGGCGCATGAGCATGGCCTTCGTGAATTTTTTCGAACAGGGGCCGGCGCGGTCTTGAACCGCCGGATTGAAGTTGTCGCCCGACACAAAGACGGGCGGGAGTTTCCCGTTGAACTTGCGGTGTCACCGGCAAAAATCGGGGATGCGTACATCTTCAGCGCCTTTATCAGGGACATCACAGACCGCCGACGGGCTGAACAGCGTGTCGCAGCTCAGTATGCGGTGACCCGCGTCCTCTCCGAGGCGACGACGATGGAAGAGGCGGCGCCGAAAATCATTCAGGCAATTGGGGAGAGCTTAGAATGGGATCTGGGCCTGTTCTGGAAGGTAGAAAAGGGGACAGGGGTGCTGCGTTGTGTCGATCAGTGGAAGGCGTCATCCGTACAGGCCGAGCCGTTTATCCTGGATAGTCTGCAGCGTGTGTTTTTGCGCAGCGAGGATTTGCCCGGACGTATTTGGGCCAGTGGAAAATCGGTCTGGATAGCGGACCTCAATGCGGATACCGATTTTTCTCGTGGAGAACAGGCTCGACAGGCTGGGTTTCATGCGGCCTTTGGATTGCCTATTTTTGTCGGGACCGAGATTGAGGGCATCATCGAATTCTTCAGTCTTCCGGTCAGGCAGCCCGATGACGAGTTGTTGAGGATGGCGGATGACATCGGTCTCAAGATCGGACAGTTTGGCGAGCGGGCTCGCACGGAAGCGGTGTTACATGAAACCGAAGCGCAATTGCAACAAGCGCAGAAGATGGAGGCAGTGGGGCGATTGGCCGGCGGCATGGCGCACGATTTCAATAATCTCCTCACGGTGATTCGAGGGTACAGCGAGTTGTTCCTGGGCCGCTTGGGGCCTACCGATGCCATGAGAAAGGATATGGAAGAGGTGAAGAAGGCGGCGGATCGGGCCACCGGGCTGACGCGTCAATTGCTGGCGTTCAGCCGCCGTCAATTCATCGCAGCAAAAGTCCTCGATCTCAACGCCCTCGTTGCCAATATGGACGGTATGTTGCGGCGTCTCATCGGTGAAGATATCGTCGAATTCAATACCGATCTCGATGCTTCGATCGACGCCATCAAGGCGGACCCCGGACAGATCGAACAGGTCATCATGAACCTGGTCGTCAATGCGCGGGATGCGATGCCCACGGGCGGGCGTCTGACGATCGAAACCCGGAATGTGACGATTGGGGAAGAAGCAAGCCTGGCTGGCGCGGGTGTGGCGCCGGGGTCATATGTATTGTTGGCGATTCGCGATAACGGCCAAGGAATGGACGCTGAAACCCAGTCGCATCTGTTCGAGCCGTTCTTTACGACAAAGGAAAAAGGGAAAGGGACGGGATTAGGACTTTCGACCGTCTATGGCATCGTCAGGCAGAGCGGAGGAAATATCTTCGTGGAAAGCGCTCTCGGTCTCGGTACAACGTTCAGGATCTACTTCCCACGGGTTGAACACGAGGCGCCAGGAACGGTGGCAGGTGTTGAAGTAATCGATCCGGCACGTGGCCACGAAACGATTCTCTTGGTTGAGGACGAGCCGGCGGTCCGCGGGCTCGTCCTCGAGACGTTACAGCTCCAGGGCTATACGGTGCTGGAGGCGCGTCATGGCATTGAGGCCCTCCTTACCAGTGCGAGGCACAGCGGGCCCATTCATCTGCTATTGACGGATGTCGTCATGCCACAGATGAGCGGGCCGGAAGTTGCGGAGAAGATTTTGACCATTCGACCAGAGATCAAAGTGCTCTACATGTCGGGGTATCCGGACCATCCGGTGTTTGAACAGGGCGACGTGAGTCGCCAGGGCGGGTTCTTGCCAAAGCCCTTCTCTCCTCCTGCGCTAGCGCAAAAAGTGCGCGAAGTTTTGGATAGCGTGAAAGCCGCCTAGTCTGGTTGATCTGGTTTATTTGGTTCATCTGGTTTGTTTTGTTATGTAGTTGTTTCGTTCAACCAAAAAAACCAAACAGACCAAATAAACCAAATAGACTACCTCGCTTGATCTTCGGTCTCGGTTCCGTTTATCGTGGCTCCACCGAACCAGATAAACCGAATAGACCAGATAGACCAGAGAGACAGGGTCATGCAGCAAGGACGAGAACTCGACATCGGGCATTATCGAATTACGCAGGAACCGTTCTACGCGGAGGTGCGTGGCGAGATCGGTCTGTTCACGATTGCGGCAAACAGCAAGATGCCGGTTATGCTCAAGGGGCCGACCGGCTGCGGGAAGACCCGATTTGTCCAGCATATGGCTTACAGGCTTGGCCGTCCTTTGATCACGGTGGCCTGTCACGAGGATCTCACTGCTTCCGATCTCGTAGGGCGATATCTGCTCAAGGGCCAAGAGACGGTCTGGGTCGATGGGCCTCTGACGCTTGGCGTGAAGCATGGCGCGATTGTCTATCTAGATGAAATCGTCGAGGCACGGAAAGATACGACGGTCATCATCCATCCCCTGAGCGACGATCGCCGTTTCCTGCCGATCGAAAAGAAAGGCCAGATTCTTGAAGCGGCCGACGACTTCCTCCTGGTGATTTCCTATAACCCAGGGTACCAGAGCGTGCTCAAGGACTTGAAACAAAGTACGAAGCAGCGTTTCATAGCGATTGAGTTCGACTATCCGGCGCCCGACGTCGAAACCACCGTGGTTGAACGGGAGGCAGGGGTCAGCCGTGATCTTGCGGCAAGCCTGGTGAAGCTCGGCGGGAAAGTGCGGAACCTCAAGAACCATGGTTTGGAAGAAGGGGTCAGCACCAGATTGTTGATCTATGCTGGAACACTCATTCGGCAGGGTGTCGCCACTGACCGGGCCTGTGACGTTGCGATTGCTCGCCCGATCACCGACGACCCCGACATGCAGCGCAGCATTCTGGAATTGGTCAAGGCCATTTTCTGATCCCCCGTCTATCAGGATGCTGAAAAAGTCCGCCAGCGTCGTTCTCGGTTCATCGAAATCCTCAACGTACCCCAGAGGGTACGCCTCCGGTTTCGACTCGCCTGCGGCCTTGCTGGACGGCCTTTTTGAGCATCCTGATGTTTTGGGAGTCATCGCTCCTTCTGTCATATTTCCACGGTGTTTTATGTGTACATCGAGTTTTTCCGCAGCCTGCTAGAATGCATGCGCCGATTGTGCAGGACACTAAAGACGGAGCGATCCTGACCGTTCATATCCAACCGAAAGCTTCCACTACAGAGTGCGTGGGCATTCACGGCGATGCGTTGAAGATTCGTGTGGCAGCCCCACCGGTCGATGGCGCAGCCAATGATGCATTGGTTCGGTTTCTCGCGCGGACGTTGTCTCTCCCTCTCGCTGCTGTGCACATTGAGTCCGGGACCGGCGGACGGCATAAACGTGTGCGTCTACGAGGAGTCACGGCAGAACGCGTCTTCGCCCGCCTCATGCAGAAAGGACCGGTGACAGAATGACACGCTCTATCGCGTACCTTGTCTGTGGAATGTTCCTCCTCAGCGCTTGTTCCAGCGTCCATCCTGTTCTGTATCCCAACGCTCATATGCAGTCGGTGGGGAAAGAGGCAGCGACACAGGATATCGAAGATTGTAAAAAGTTGGCCGAATCGGCAGGGGCTGAGGAAGGCAGTGGGAAGGCCGGTCGTATCGCGACCGGCACTGTAGTGGGTGGCGGAGTCGGTGCGGCAGCCGGAGCGGTTGGTGGCGCCATCTCAGGCGCGGTGGGCCGTGGTTCCATGATTGGGGCTGCAACTGGGGCGGTGTGGGGATTGTTGACCGGCTTGTACCACGCCTTCGCTGGCCCGTCACAACCGAATCAGGCCTACACGAACTTTGTGAATCGGTGTCTGCAAGAAAAAGGATATGAGGTCACAGGATGGCAATAAAGAGATCGTGGGACGGCTCAGTCGGTCATCTTGCTCGCAGAACGCGCACGATAAGAATGTGCTCGTTCGATGCGCGCAGTGAAGCCCAACCGAGCCATCCCACGATGAAGAAGAGGTATTCCTCCTGTGACCGGGGAGGGGTGTGGAAGAAGGCCGGTGTATCCGTTTATCGTGCTGTTGCGGCTATGACGGTCTTGAGTCTGGTGGCCTGTGCGGGGTCGGGGCCGTTGTTGAAGTCGAATGCGAAGTTTCAGATGCAGGGGCGGGAGATGGCGAAGCTTGAGGTGATCATTTGCCAGCAGAAGGCCGAGGCGGCCGGGTTGAAGCCTGGCACTGGCGGTCGAAGTGGCAACATGGCGACTGGAGCCGGGCTGGGTCTGGTCAGTGGAGCCGCAATAGGAGCATCGAGTGGGATTATCGGTGGGTTGCCTGGGGTGACGATCGGGGCGGCGGTCGGAGGGGCGCTCGGAGTCATCATCGGTTCAGTGGGTGGCGCCTACAGGCCGCTCGATCCGGACCCTGCTTACGCCGATGCGGTGGTGCGGTGTTTGAGTGAAAAGGGGTATGAGGTGAGTGGCTGGCAATGAGGAGAGCCCTCCTTGCTCGCGCAACGCGCGGTCGCGGACTCCCCTCGTTGGACGCGCGCAGTCGAGGGCTTCTCCTCCCTGCCAGCCTGGGAGTGTAAAAGAGGTAAGAACTGGAAAGATGATTGGGCAATGCAGGCGCGTGAGATGGGCGGGAGAGAGGGGGGACCTCTGTGCTCGCGGAACGCGCGGCCTGGGAAGGCCCTCGTTCGACGCGCGCACCTGAGGTCACCCCCTTCCATCCCGCTACGAGTTGAGAGAAGGAAAAAATAACTGAAAAGATTTTGTCGGGGTGGAAGTGAGGGCGAGATGGACGGCCAGCTTCCTTGCTCGCAGATCGCGCACGATCAGAATGTGCTCGCTTGGGTGAAGAGCGCGTCTCGGCGCGCTCGGGCGGGCGGGTGAGAATGGGGGCCGCAGTCGGTACCCTGGCTGTGAGACCTGAGAGGGTGGCAGGATGCGGAACGCGAGGTCTCGAAAGACCCTTGTTGGACACGCGCACGATGGGAACACCCCTCCAACTACCGGAAAGAAGATTCAAGGAAAGATAAAGAATGGGAGATCCGAGCCAGAGCGTATTCAACGCGCAACTGTTTAGCTTCGCCCCATCACAGATCCGGAGAACCGCCACGCTTCGTATGCCAAAGGGCAAGGATTTCGACGGTCTTGGATTCTGAGGTTACACGATAATAGAGATGGTAATGGACGCGGGGAAGGTGAATCCGGCGGACACAGGCGAGTTTGACGTTTCGGGCCTGCGCCCCGATCAGTGGTTGGGAAGCAAGGAGTTGGAATGCCCGCTCAAGCTCAACTGCAAAAGCATCGGGAGCTTTCGGTCGATTGGCTAACCACCATTCAGCCGCATCGATGATAGCCTGGCCAGCACTGCCGACAATCCGGACAGGGAGCGGACTGCTCACGATCGGCGGATCTGTTTTAGGATATCAACTGCGCTTGTCGTCTCTCCCCGCTCGGCTTCTGCCATCGCCGCAAGCAGCTTAGCCTCTTCCGCAGGGGCAAGCTCGAAGGTCTCGTCGCCTTCAGGAGCTAACACCGTCACAACAGCACCTTCGGGGAGATTGTGGTCATCGAGCTTGATCGTTCCGCCATGGACTGTTCCCGTGGTAACCAGCATGAGCGCATCCTAGCACTTCATCGAACAGCCGTCCATCTTCCAGACGCTCCCCTGCCTTCAGGTTCTTTAATGCGTATTCCGGCCTGATCCTTTCCCTCAACCTGGCCCAAGCCGACAAGAAAGCCAGCTCGTGAGGAGATGGGGAAAGCAGCTCCTTCGACGTGCGCAGTCGAGGGCTGCTCCTCCCTGCCAGCCTGGGAGTGTGAAAGAAATAAGCATTGGGAGATAGTCGCCTGATGCAGGCGACTGAGACGGGTGGGACAGAGGAGGAACCTCTGTGCTCGCGGAACAGAGGAGGGGATGGAGGCTGATGATCTTCTGTGCTCGCGCAACGCGCGGCCTCAGAAGGCCCTCGTTGGACGCGCGCAGTGGAAGATCAATCAGCCCCCATCCCTAGAGAGAGGCGAGCAAGCTTGGAAGGAGCATGTATATCGTTCGACGCGCGCACGTGAGGTCTCTCCCTTCCATCCCGCCACGAGTTGAGAAAAGAAGAAGAAGGCCGAGAAGATTTTTCAGTGTTGAGGTAAAGACACGGTCCCGAAGCAGGCAGGTGAGAATACCGCGTGTAGTAGAGAATTGATTCAGGCAAACCAATAATCCCTGGAATCTTTTTCAGCTCTCAGAAGCCCTGTAGCGAACTAGCTGCTACCCTTTGGATTTAGTTGAATATGACTGGTAGCTGCCAAAGGGGTTAAAAAGAATTGTTATTGACGCGTTTGCCCATCGGCTCGGGCTCGAATTTGTTGAACCCGGTCATTTAGGGCTTGTGCCTCTTCTTGCCTGCCAGCCTGGGCCAAGACAAAACCGTAACGCTCAAGAACAACGATGACTTCCGGGTCATCCGGTCCGAACCTCGCTTCAACGGCTCTTAGTCGTCGTTCGAGAATGCCCCCCGCCTTTTCGTATGCACGCTCAAGTTCGTATGCGTTGCCAAGATTCGAGAGGCTTTGCAGCACCTCAGGAGCATTTGGTCCGAGAATCTTCTCTCGAATGCGCAACGCCTCTTCATACAGAGGTATCGCCCTGTCAGGGGCATTATGGAGATCATAGATAAAGGCCAATGAGGACAAAATGGTTGCTACTGAAAGGTGCTCGTGGCCAGAAATCCTTTCTCGAATGTTCAGTGCCCGTTCCAAGAGCGGAATGGCGGCAGGGAGCCGCCCATTCTCAAAGTATAAGGCTAATCCAACACGGTGTAAGCTATCCGCGACGTCCGGATGATCTGATCCAAGGGCCTTTTCCCGAATTGACAATGAACGAAAATACAAAGGGCCTGTAAGCGCGAATCCGTCTTCTTGGTTTTGTAAACTGACCGCGACTCGATCTAGCGTGTCAGCAACTTTGAGGTCATCCGGTCCCAAATTCCATTGATAGATACTCAGGGCACGTCGGAACGCTCCTTCCGCACTCTTTAGGTCTTTCTTTTCAATACAGATCTCTCCGAGCTTGGCCGAGAGCTCTGCAACCCTGTTGTCCATTCTGTGCGTGATATCAACTACACCCAAAGCCTTTCTATACGCCTCTTCTGCCTTCGACCATTCACCAGCAGCCTTCGCCTGGTCTCCATGCTCCTCGTATTCCATCCAATTCTCTTTCTCCGCAGTCGATATGCTTGGAATACATAGCGCAGTCGCAGATAAAAGGGGGACGACGAGTATGAGGAGCCGAGAGCGCAAGGATCGCTTTATCCTCGTGGTACAAAAAGGTTTATTTTTGAGCACGCGACAGGATAATTCAAATCACTCAGAAAATCGACCTAAACCCCCGTCGATTCAATGAGAGGTTTTGGATGAAGGCAGGTTCAGCACAGGCCGGCTTTACAGTCGGTTACTACGAGATTGGTGAGTTTTTCGCCTGCGTCGAGTTCGATCGTCAGCCAGGCTAGGCCTATCAGACGTTCTTCTTGGCGCGGTCCTGCACCTTCATCTATTAGGCTGACGATGTAGTAGCGGCCGGCGGGAATTTTGGTGAACCAGAAATGTCCGGTGGGGTTGGCTCTGGTTGTGCGGATGTGGGGGACCAACCGCTTTTCCAGCTGAAGCCGAGTCAGTGCCTCCTGTGGGCAGTCGGTCGGAGTACGTGGAGCTGTTGCAGGTTCGGCGGAGGCAGGGGTTTCTGCCGCTGAACAGGATGTGGTTCTGACATTGTGGTCGAACCAATACCGGGTGTAAGGGGTGATTGGTATGAGATGGACTGGGGCGCCTGCTTGGGTGATGGCTTTTCCGGATGGCGAACTAAGAAACGCTTGTCCGGCCAGAGTGCTGCGCCCCTTCTGCTTGTAGGCGAAGAAGTCTTTTTCGTTAAAGACTGGCGGTTGAGGTGTCTTGGTGGGAGACACATTGCCAGGCTCGACGGCCTGCACTCGGTCTGACCAGAGGATTCCAAACAGGAGTAGGAGGACTGCGGCGCACTGAAGTCGATTGCGCAATGGCATGGCCGTTAGGAAGTGGGTGAGGGAGATCCCGACGTTTCGTCCAAGGGTATCGGCGCTGCAGTTGCCTTGTGCTTGAGTGCCCGGCCCTTGTCGGGGGTTGGATCCGTGACGATGCCGTAGACTTCCCTGCCTTCGTGGCCTTCCGGCAGATATTCCGTGATCGGCAAACCGTCTTCACGCACGAATAACAGACAGTGGCAGTATTTATAGATCTGCATTTCGTCGCAGGCGCACATCCAGCGGCGAAGCTTGGCCTCTGCGGCTTTATCCTTATAAAAGTTGCAGGGGCAGAGGGGTTTGCCTAGCTCGTCCATGTGCATCGCGAGGCCCTTGACCACCGCTTCGGTGACTGCTGGCATGGGATGCATCGCGGTCCCGCTCTTCTCCGCGAATCCCTTCACATACTTCCACATTTTGTCGAGACTCTCTTGCTTAGGCTCGGCCATTTCTCAATCCTTTCGATAGGCGAGAGGAAAGACGAGGATTTCTACCCTCTAGCCTCGTGCCTCTCGCCCCATGCCCTCACCGCAGGGGCATAGTTTACAAGCGCTGGGGCGTCCTTTACAATCCATCACTTCCCAACACTGCCCGAAAATCCCGTAGGATTGGATCACGAATGGAGCTGTCGGATACTCATAAGCAATTGATCGCCAGGTTGGCTGAGGAGCTGGGACCAGCTACAGCACAGCATCTGGTGGCTTGTCTTGCCGAGTCCACTCCGAAGCCGAATCAGGTGGAAGGTGTTTTGCTACTGCTCGATGAATTGACGGAGGTTTCACCGAAGGTCGCTTGTGCCGCAATTGAATCGTTTCCCGGCTTGCAACAGCGGGGTCGGCTCAGCGATGCCGTGGCCTGGCTGGATCTGGGGATTGCGTTGGCCGAATCGTCCGGTGCAATCGGACTGAAATACTTCAAAGAGAGCCCGCTGATTCTGGGTCTGATTGCGCCACCATCTGCTCGATCGTTGGTGCTGAAAACGGCTCTCGAACTGGCTGAGCAGGATGCGAATGTCGCGTTGGAATTTCTCCGTGTCTCACCGGAGGTCGTGACGGTCATCCCGCCGGATCAGCTAGGGGCTTGGTTAGAAATCGGGTTTGAACTGACGCAG
>JANOOS010000089.1:0-3087 GCA_031421455.1 Nitrospira sp. | reverse complement strand
ATCGAACAGTTCGGTAATCGTCGGGTGCGCTCCGCACAGCGCGCAGTCGGGATTGCGCTTCACTTTGATTTCTCTGAACTGAGTCTTCTTTGCATCAAAATCCAGGAACCGATTCGTGAGAGGATGACCGATTCCCAGAATGAGTTTCAAGGCCTCAGTGGCTTGAATCGTGCCAATGATGCCGGCTAACACGCCGATCACGCCTGCCTCCTGGCAGGAGGCCACTAGCCCGGCAGGCGGAGGAGTCTTGAAAATGCAACGATAACAGGCGGACTGCTTCGGCACAATGGTCGTCACGCGCCCATCGAAACGGAGGATGCCGCCGTGGACCAACGGTTTGCCGGCAAAGAAGCAGGCGTCGTTGATTAAGAACTTGGCCGTGAAGTTATCGACTCCGTCGATAACGATATCGTAGTCGCTGACGATCTTCAGCGCATTGCCGGCCGTCAGCCGCTCTTCGTACATCGAGACCTGGACGTCGGGGTTCAACGCCTGAATCTTTTCTTTGCCCGAGACGACTTTGGGGCGTCCCACGTCCGACGTATGGTGAAGAATTTGCCGGTGAAGATTGGTCAGGTCCACCACATCGCTGTCGATGAGGCCGATGGTACCGACACCAGCTGCGGCCAAATAGAGGGCAGCCGGAGAGCCAAGGCCTCCTGCGCCGACCAGGAGGATCTTGGCCTTGGCAATCTTCTTTTGCCCCTTGCCACCGACCTCAGGCAAAAGTATATGCCGGCTGTACCTGCTTATCTGATCTTCGGTAAATTCCATATGAGCCCGTGATGCGTGATCAGTGATGAGTGATGCGCGAACGCTTCCGAAATTCATTCGTCATAGGGGACTCGTCACCTATCACTCATCACTAGATGTTAAAATACTTCTCAATACTGATATATCTCTCACCGGTATCGCAGAGGATGGTCACCACGTTCTTACCTGGTCCCAGCTCCTGGGCCACCTTCTGCGCAGCGAACACGTTGGCTCCGGCGGAAATGCCGACCAACAGGCCTTCCTTTTTCGAGAGCTGCTTGGCCGTTTGATAGGCCTCGTCATCGGTCACGGTCATGACCCGATCGAGAATGGCTCGGTTCAACACTTTCGGGATAAACCCTGCGCCGATGCCCTGAATTTTATGGGGCCCTGGTTCTCCACCGGATAGGACCGGCGATCCAGACGGTTCAACTGCAATCACCAGCACGTTGGGATTCCGTTCCTTAAACAGTTCTCCGCATCCGGTGATGGTGCCGCCCGTGCCGACTGCCGCCACAAATGCATCGATCTTTCCTGCGAGCGCCTCGAGAATCTCGACCGCCGTGGTCTTCTTGTGCATGGCCGGATTAGCTGGGTTTGAAAACTGATCCGGCATAAAGTACGAAGGATTCTGCGCGATGATGCTTTCGGCTTCGCGGATCGCACCCTTCATACCTTCCCAGGCCGGCGTCAAGACAAGTTGTGCGCCATAGGACGACAAGAGGCTCGCCCGCTCCATGCTCATGCTCTCCGGCATGACGAGAATCAGCTTATAGCCACGAACCGCCGCGACTAATGCCAGTCCGATCCCGGTGTTTCCACTGGTCGGCTCCACGATCGTGCCGCCAGGCTTTAATGCGCCCAGCCGTTCCGCCTCGTCGATCATATTGAGACAGATTCGATCCTTGACGCTTCCGCCGGGATTAAAGAACTCAACTTTCCCGTAGATCGTTGCCCCGCCTGTAGGGGACAACCGGTTTAGGCGGACGAGGGGAGTCCGTCCAATCAATTCGGTAATATCTTTATGCAGGGGCATGGTCACAGGCCGCCTCCCATGTAAAACAAGAATTCGACCCGGTCCCCGTCGTTTAGGCTGGTGGTGGCGAGGTGATTTCGGTCCAACATGGTGTCGTTGACCTCGACCGCAACCATTTGCGGTTCAATCTTTTTGGTCTGGAGAAGATCGAGGACCGTTCCCCCTGAAATCTCCTCTGCCTTACCGTTAATTTTCACCTGCATGAAGACTCCTAACATGGCCCAGAGATTAAACAATTTCAACACGTTATCAAAGCAACTTTGCCAATGTCAAGGCAACGAAACTGACCGCCTCGTGGCTTGACATTGCCCGCGGTCCGCCGCCACTATGCCATCTTTTGGATGACTGCTCATATGTGGAAACGCAATTTCATGTTCAGGTCCGCAGAGGCTACGCCACTGAAGGAGTCTGAAAACGAGCTATTTCATGATACCGACCCCGCAATGGATAGCACCGGACTCCAGTTAGAGAAGTTTTTATCGGTTTGGATTCAAGGCGATGGAGAGGATGACTCACCGACAGCCTTCACGAGCATGTATGTCCGCACGGCGACATTGGATTTTCAGAAGCGAGTCGGGTTTCTGCAGCCCCTCCAAGGCCGCTCACACCAGATCAAACAGGTGCTCACGCCGGATCAAAAACAGTTCCTGCAACAGTGGCTCGCCACAGAGGCTCCTCAGGCCTGGGAGGCCACGGACGACCATTTCAAGATGTTGTTTGAACTCGAATGACTCTGTTCACCATCCGCCATCGATGAGAGCGGTCATGCCCAACCGCAGCATGCTGTCGTTGTGTCTCGTCGGGCTGCTGCTCGCAGTTCCAGCCGGGGCCGGATGGAGCGCGACGGTGGAGGTCTACTACGGGCCGGACGACGCGCCACTCGATCGCCTGACCACACTCTATCGGCATGCGACGCGCTACCTCTATGTGGCGGTCTATGGATTGACCTCTCCCCGTGCGGTGGAGGCAATGGTCGCGGCGAAGAAACGAGGAGTCGATGTGCGCCTGATCACCGATCTGAAGCGCACAGAGGACGTGAAGCAGCTTACGGCACTTCACACATTACAATTGGCCGGCATCCCTATTCTCGTCAACCAGCATGATGGGCTGATGCACCTGAAACAGGTGGTGATCGACGATGAAGTGAATGCCTCCGGTTCGATGAACCACACGACGAGTGGCAATCGCTATAACGATGAGCGGCTCGACGTCATTACCGACCATGCGATCACTGCCAAGGCCCGGGAGAAGTTCCTGGCAATGTGGAACGATCACGATCGGTATCGGGAATGGAAGTA
>JANOOS010000088.1:0-1664 GCA_031421455.1 Nitrospira sp. | reverse complement strand
CTCTCCCCCTGGACTTGAACCGGGGCAATGAGAATATGAACCGTCGGCCAGCGTCGCCGAAGAACGGCCAAGATATCGCGAATAGCTGCGCCGGTCAGTGATGTCACTACACCCACAGTCCGAGGAAATGCCGGGATCGATTTCTTTCTGTCCTGATCGAACAGTCCCTCAGCCGCCAATCGTTCCTTTAATTGCTCAAATGCAAGCTGTACTGCGCCGATTCCTTTCGGCTCCACCACATCCAGCACAATCTGATATTCTCCTCGCAGCTCGTAGACCGTAAGCCTCCCTCGCACGATCACCTGCATCCCCTCTTGCAAAGCGAAGCGCAATCGTATAGCTGCAGAGCGGAACAGCACCGCCCGAATCTGACTTGTCTTGTCCTTGAGCGTGCAATAGACGTGTCCCGATCCAGGAACGCGGAGATTGGAGAGTTCGCCCTCCAAGTAAATGTCGGAGAATTGTTCTTCGATTGAGGTGCGAAGCAACCCCGTCAACTCCGAAACAGTGAATATTCGTTTCGGAGGGACGACTGGAGAGAAAAGGTCGGGAAAACCGGGAAGGCTCGTGGTGAGTCTCCTTTAATCGATGATTCGAATTCGTTCGATCGACAACGCCTTGCCAAGACGCGCATCAAGTTCGAGCAGCACGGCGCAAAAGACGGAGGGACCCGACGCCACTTCAAAGCGCCGTGGCATCCCAGTCAGAAACTTTTCGATCGCCAACTCTTTCTTCACTCCGATGACGGAGTGGAGTGGACCGGTCATCCCAATATCCGTCAGATACGCAGTTCCCTTCGGAAGAATCTGATCATCGGCCGTTTGCACATGCGTATGGGTTCCGACTACGGCGACAACCTCTCCGTCCAGATAGTGCCCCATCGCCATTTTCTCTGATGTGGCCTCCGCATGCATATCGACAATCACAGCAACCGTTCGCTTCTTCAACGCGGCCAACTCTTTTTTGGCCACCTGGAACGGACAGTCCAATGTCGGCATGTACGCCCGCCCCATGAGCTGGAGAACGCCAAGTTGCTCCCCACCTGCCGACTCGACCACCACACTTCCATGGCCCGGCACACCGCTCGGATAATTGGCTGGACGAAGGAGTCGTGGCTCACGGGGAAAATAGTCGAGAATTTCCTTCTTATCCCAGGCATGGTTTCCGGTTGTAATCACCGCGAGACCGAGATCGAATAATTCTTCTGCCAACTCCGGTGTGATGCCAAACCCACCGGCTACATTCTCTCCATTCCCGATCACGATGTCGATTTGCCGCTGAGCCACCAGCCGCGGAACAGCCCGAGCCAGCGCACGGCGCCCAGGCTCTCCAAAGATATCGCCGATGAAGAGAACCTTCACTTGGCGTACTCCACATACCGGCTCTCACGAATCACGGTCACTCTAATCGTACCGGGATAGGTCAGCTCCTGCTCAATCTTCTTCGCCAAATCCCGAGACAGTTGGAACGACTCAGCATCGGTAATGTCTTCCTGTCGGACGATGACGCGGATTTCTCGGCCGGCTTGAATGGCATAGGCCTTCTGCACCCCTTTGATGGTCGTAGCCAGCGACTCCAGTTTCTCCAGCCGCTTCACATAGGTCTCCAAGGCCTCCCGCCTCGCCCCAGGCCTGGCCGCAGACAACGCTTCAGCCGCAGCGACC
>JANOOS010000087.1:0-2315 GCA_031421455.1 Nitrospira sp. | reverse complement strand
CAGGGGAAGGCGGCAGTCCCGATAGAGACGCTCGATCTCATCGATCGCCCGGCGGCGATACAATCCTGCATTAAACGATTCGTCAGGATCGACAAGATCGATCAGCCGATGGGGAACCGCCTGGCGCTCCTCTGAGGCCGGCTTATCCGTTCCAACGTCCATGCCGCGATAGACTTGCCGTGAATCCGCCGTGAGGACGTCGGTCTCGAAAGCCTTGGCAACCTCGACAGCGATGCGGCTCTTCCCTACCGCGGTCGGTCCCACTATCACGACCACAGGCTTGGCCAAGACCTGCGCCTCGGAGAGACGCCGCATCGCACTCACTGGAATGGCCATCACGTCCATCCAACCCGACCGAACAGCTTGGCAAGCTCATCTGTTGAGAGACGAAACGCCGTGCGGCGCCCATGCGGGCAGGTCATAATCAACCCTTCTTGAACCCAGTCATAAATCAGTTGTTGAATTTCAGGAAGGGCCAAGGCACGTCCGGCCCGTACTGCTCCATGGCAAGCGAGCGAAGCCAATACAGGTTGAACCCGCAGTTCCAGAGACGATGCGCTGTCCCACTCTGTTAAATCGTCGAGTAGATCCTGTACCAAGCCAGCCGCATCCAACTTGCCGAGGCCGATCGGCACCCCGCGAATCGCGATGGCTGTGGCGCCAAATGGTTCAATCAGGAGGCCGAGTTTCTCCAAATCATCACAGTGTTTGAGCAATAGCATGCACTGCGCCGCGGACAGCTCGATCGGCTCAGGAATCAACAGCGGCTGCGAGGGGATCTCCCGGCCCTGCCACCCTCGCCAAAGCCGTTGGAAGAGAACGCGTTCGTGCGCCGTATGTTGATCGACCACTTGCAGCTCTTCACCCACCTGCGCCACAAGATAGGTCCGGAGGATTTGGCCGAGCGGCACGATCTCGGGTTTCTCTGCCCGTTGATATACCGAAGCTGCCTCGTGGGCAAAGGCCAACTGAGCTCCCTCAACGTTGCCGGACAGCGACACCCTGTCGCTGCCATTGGTCAAAGAGTCCTGCCCACGAGCTGAGAGGGAGGCGTCCGGGTGAGAATCCGGAAATGATGAAGTCTGCCGCTCGTCCGCAGGAACGAACTCCGGCGCCGCCTGCGAGAGACCCAGCACGACCTTCCGCTCGGAACCGCCGAGTGCATGACGGACCGACTGGCGCACCAACTGATGAAGTGATTCCGTTTCCGCGAACCGCACTTCCTTTTTCGTGGGATGCACGTTGACATCGAGCCGGTCCGGTTCAATATCAAGAAAGAGCACGAACGTCGGGTGAGACCCTTTTGGAAGAAACGATCCATACCCTTCCATGACCGCATGAAACACGGTCGCATTGCGGACAGGGCGCCGGTTCACAAACAATTCCTGCGGCATTTTCGAGGATCGCGCATGGATAGGATCGACCATCACGCCACGGATCGACAAGCCCCCCGTCCTGCCTCGGATCTCAATGGTCCGATCGAGAAACGCCTGACGAAATACTTGGAGTATTCGATCGCGATCCGCTGTCACGGCGGGATAGTTGAGAATCTCCTGTCCGTTATGGGTCAGGCGAAAGTGCACTGATGGCCAGGCGAGACCTGCGAGTTGCACGACATGGCTGATATGGGAGAATTCGGTCGTGGTCGACTTGAGAAATTTCTTTCTGGCCGGTTGATTGAAAAAGAGGTTGAAGACTTCGATCCTGGTGCCAGGCACGGGTGGCGCGTCCACAATAGGGCCGCCCGCTCCTGCGACTAAGGTGAGCTGTGATCCCACCGCATCCTGCCTGGCCGCAGTCGCCACCAGCACATGGGAGACAGACGCGATGCTCGGTAACGCCTCGCCGCGAAAACCCATCGTCGTCACCGAGGCCAGATCCCGGTCGGACCTGAGCTTACTGGTTGCATGTCGCTCAAAAGCACGAGGAAGGTCGGCTCGGCTGATTCCCTCGCCATCGTCCGTGACTCGAATGAGGGCCAGCCCACCGTCCTTCACATCGACCGTGATATGCAAGCCCCCCGCATCGAGACTGTTTTCCAGCAACTCTTTGACGACGGCGGCAGGGCGCTCAATGACCTCGCCGGCTGCGATGCGGCTGACTACGTCATCCGGAAGGACATGGATCTTGGCGGAGCAGCTGGCGGCGGGCATGAAACTAGACTCCAGGGAATGTCAAAAACAAGGGTGCCACCACGAGCCGTCTCGATGGCCGTGCGATCATCGAATTTCAGCCAGCTTATTCTTAGCCAACTTTGCTTCGTCCGACGTCGGGAATTCTTCGATGACCCGTTTGAGGTTCTTCTTCGATTTGGC
>JANOOS010000086.1:0-5819 GCA_031421455.1 Nitrospira sp. | reverse complement strand
GCGAAGAGTTCTCCTGTGAGATGGCCGGTATCGGCTGGGTCGCCGGCCTCTTTCCGCCTGATGTAGTCGTTAAGTACGCGCCCGTTGGCAGCCCTGTGGACGTGGGGTAAGCCGAGATTCATGTGGTAGCGTTCAACGGCGCCGGCTACGCGGCTGATGAAGACCACGGTGCCATCGGGATCCTGCCGTTCGACAATCCCCACGTGCGTCAGCGGATCATTTACCTGGCCATCACCGTTGTAGTCCCATGTGTCGTTGAAGAAGACGAGATCGCCCGGGTGAGCGACCGGTCCCTGGTGGAATGTGCCCTGTTGCTGTATGTGCGCATAGATGAGGCGGACGCCATTTGCTTCAGGATTGTTCTCGCTGCTGCCGTACAGATCGATCCCGTGCCTGAGAAACACCGCACGAGTCACCCCTGCGCAATCGTAAGCGATGCGCCGTCCGTTGCTCTCGATCGTCTTGGCTCCCACGAGTTTCGCCGCTGTCTGGACGATCGCATTCCGGTTCGGCGCGCGCTCGACCGATTGGCAACAGGAGCGTGCTCCCGATGCCGATGTGCGAGGACGTTCGACCGGTTGCGTGGCACAGCCTACGAGCGTCACGGTGGCGATAGCGGTTGTGATGAAGAATAGTCGCATTGCCTCACCGCACGTTGAAAATCCAGAGGAGAGGAATGCTAGCACGAGGCTCGCGCCGCACCAAGAAAAGGGAGCTTTGCTGCGCAGTCAGAGGAGCCGTAAAAGGTAAGACGTGAAAGGTGAAATGTGGGACTGCCGAGGGATTTCCCTACGAACCTTTCACTTTTCACGTTTTACGGATCGATGGACATCTATCGCATCAGGTCTTGGCGGGGGAACCGAGCGCTTTGTTGATCTCCCGGATGAGGCTCCGTTCAATTTCCGCGATCTCCTCCGCGCTCACGCTGAGGATGCGTCCACCCTGGGCCAGCTTCTCGAAATCGGCCTTGACGTTGAGCTTGGTGATGTTCGAAGGGAGCGCATGCAGCGACAGCACGTATTGATTCCGTGAGCCCGGGACTTCAAGCGAGATAGGGGGGGAAACTTTCCGTTCCGTCACGTAGACCGCTTTCTGATCGGTCTTGATACTCACTTTGAAGTGGTATCCGTTGCGGCTGAGGGATTCTTCCACCATCTTGGCGACGGTACTCAAGGGGCGGGGAATGTCTTCAGTCTGGGCCCCCTTCTCCTCGACATGGATATTCTGCGCCGCATTGGCGGCTGCGGTTTTCTGGACGTCGGCGCTCAGTTTTTTTGCCTGGGCTGTTTGTATCGCCAAATTGTCAGCGGCAGATTTGGCCTCGGCTTTGGCGCTTTCGGCCGATTGCTTCGCGTCGCGCAATTCCTGGTTCAGCAGATCGATCTGCTGATGCATGACCTTGTTTCCATCCTGCAGCGAGTTGACCACCGACTCCTGTTTGCTCAGTTGCTTGCGAAGCGACTCACTTTCCGCTTTAAACGGTGAATCGTCGGGCTTGCAACCGCTGGCCGAGACACAGAACGCGATCGCTCCGATCCACAGGAACCATTGGTTCGATTGAGTCCTATTGCGCACGTCACGTCCCTCCATTTGAATTTCAGGATTATCCACGCTTCGCGCCGGCTTGTCCACGCCGGATTCCATGAATTGACCGTTCTCCTTTCCAGAAGTTATGCTCGATCTCACCAGATGCTGAAAAAGACCGCCAGCGTAAGAAGGCCGTTGTTTGGTTTATTTGGTTTGTCTCGTTTGTTTGGTTGAATGAAACTAACCAAATGAACCAAATCAACCGGATAAACAAAACAAACCAGTTTGAGCATCCGAATGGTGGAATGGTTGATTGTGTATGAAGAGAGTCTTTTTGCAGATTCCTACGATGACTCGCTTGGTGGTTTTTATTTTAACGATGCTACTCATGATGGGTGGCCTCATCGAGGTGCCAGGAGCGCTGGCTAATTCGGCTCAGCAGCGCGATGCCATTCCTGCCGAAGACTATGCCTTGTACGACCAAGTGGTGACGAGCAAGTTTCTCACGTCAGCGACTCAGTCGGTCGTGATCGAACGCATGACCCGGCTCCGTCTCTCTCCGGATCAGGATGGAGCGACGACCATCGGAGCTTTTCGTGAGCAGGAGTATTTTGGTAGTAAACTGCCTGCTGACCTGATCCGGGAGTTCATCGCTGTCAATCGGCAACCAATCAGGCTTGAAAGGCTATTTCACTTTGCTGTCAGCTACCGGTTTGCCACGGAGGGCAGGCTTGAAGAGCCGTAGGTTTCTCTCCCACCGTACGGTTGGGGACTGGCAGTAGCGGGACAGGCACCGCCGCAGACGTCTGAGCCAGTCCTCTTGGCTCATGCAAGATCAATCCAAGCGCCGTCGGTTCTGAATCGGCTGGCTTTCTCTCGCGTCGCGCGAAGCCTCCGCAACGATCAGGCGCTGCTATACGTCGACGTCCTACGTCCAGACGGCACCGGAGCAGGATTCCTCGTGTGGTGTCGCCGTCAAGGGCGAAGCTGGGTGTTATTCGATACGGAAGTCGCTTGGACCATTCAGGCTCAGCTCGAATCGGAGGAAGGGCCACTGCTTGCGCCTTGATGGGCTTGGACAGTAGCATGCGTTCATCATGTCCACCATGATCCGAAAAACATTCTCTGTCCCGCCCCTTGGCTGCAATTGCTCGATCATCGGCGATCCGGTGACGAAGCAGGCTATCGTCGTCGATCCCGGTGGCGCGCACGAGCGAATCCTCCAGGAGGTGCTTCAACTGGGACTGACGGTCACACATATCCTTCACACCCATGCGCACTTCGACCACTTTCTCGCCTCCGGCGAAATGAAGAAGGCGACGGGGGCGACGCTCTGTCTGCATCAGAGCGATCTTGAGTTGTGGAAGAATCTCGAATTGCAATGCCGGGTGTTCGGCGTCGCCTACCTGCCGGTTCCAATGCCTGACTACTGGCTCCAGGATGAGGAGAAACTGCTGGTCGGCCAGATCGCTGCTGTTGCGCTCCATACGCCTGGCCACACCCCCGGGTCCATGAGTTTTCATTTTCCGGTCGACAACGTGGTTTTGGCCGGCGACACACTTTTTCGCGGCAGCATCGGGCGCACCGATCTCTGGGGCGGAGATTTCGACGTGATTGAACGATCCATTCGAGAGCGGTTGTATAGCTTGAAGGATACGACGATTGTGGTGACAGGACATGGACCGGAGACCGAGATTGGGGTGGAGAAAACGACGAATCAATTTTTTCGTGTCTAGCAGGATGCTGAAAAAGGACGAGAGGGTAGCCTAGCCGTTCTCCTGCTCGCGGAACGCGCACGATAAGAATGTGCTCGTTCGACGCGCGCAATCGAGAATCGACCAGGCTACCTTTGAAAGCAAAACAGGGAATTGGGAAAACGCGCGCAGTTGGGATCATCCCAGCCACCCCCTTGGTAAGGTAGAAAAGGATCGCTCGCCTGCGGCCTTGCTGACGGACTTTTTGAGCATCCTGCGGAAGTGGTCTTTAGCTGTGTTACACGATGCAGACCATCGAAAGTCTCACGCACAATAGGGTCTTTGCAGCAGGTTAGTTTGCTGCAGGAGGTGTGACCATGACGGCATACATGCGGTTCGTTCTCTCTATCTGTTTTCTCGGCGCTCTCGCGCTCCCCGTTGCGCATGCAGATGAATCTTCACCGGCAACCTCTGGGCAGGTCACGATCACTGAGGTGAAGGTTCGTATTTCCGATCGCGGCGCTGTCGTGCTCTTGTTGGCAGAAGGCAAGGCCATTCCGGTTTTCGTCGATCTGACAGTCGCGCTGTCGATTCAAGGCGCGTTGAACGGCGAGACGCTCTCTCGCCCCCTCTCTCACGATTTGATGCGTACGATCTTGGAGGCCTATGGCGGGAAAGTGTTGCGTACCGTCATCACGCTCAAGGGCGGAACCTATTACGGTGCGTTGACCGTTGCGGTGCAGGATCAGGTGAAAACGTTTGACAGCAGGTCATCCGATTCGATTGCGCTGGCCGTTCATTTCAAGGCGCCGATCGTAGTGGGCCGGGATCTATTGGAGTCGGCGGGACGCGCTGTGGAAAAGTCGAAGACGGAAGATCTGTAGTCTGAGGTATTCTCCGGTCATGAAAACTCGGTCGGAAACTGCTTCACCAGTGCCGTCGTTAACGTATCCGCGATGACATAGACATGTTGTCGCATCATCGGCCAGCTTGCCTCTAGCTTTGCATACTCCTTTTTCTTGTACTGGTTGATTTGGAGGACGTGGTGCGTTGCATGCGCTGCGATTAGCCCCCGAACGGTATCTTTCTGCAGATAGGGATTGACTCCGCTGAAAAACAGACCGATGTCGTCGGCATTGGACGCCAAGCGGGCAAGCGCAGCATCCTGCAGGCTCTTATCCCCCGCAACGGTGCCAGCGGAGTACTCTTTGATTGCGGCGACATGGCCGATCAACAGGGTAAAGAGCGTCTGAGATCTTGCTTCGCCATAGAAGGGTGTCACCGTGATCGCAATCTGTTTTGCGTTGGCGACGGCTTCCTTCTCGGCAGCATTCCGGTCCGCCAGACTGTTTGGCGCGTTGTTCAATGTGGCGTGTTGCACCCAATAGATGTGTCCGAGCCAGAGAGAGCGAAAAGTCTGCTGCAGCTCCGCTACACGGGCTGGATTCGTATCCACAGCTGATGGTGGTTCGCCGTCACATCCCACCAGGCCAGCGAGGGCGAGTACTAACATTGCCATAGACTGACGCATCTTGTTCATAAAGCCCTTCATCGAAACCTGTTCTAGCCGCGGTTGAATCACGGCTGTTCAATATCACTGAGAATGATTCCAGTATCCTGGAGGGCACAGTACGACTATAACAGTCGCATATGAAGGGATCGTGAACAGATCATGAAGAAATCTTCATAATCCTGAATATTCTTGGGCACATACGCTCACGATGCGCGATACGTTTTACGAGGAACGCGCTTAGGAATGTTGTCGCGACGAGCCGTCATGAATGCGGATGAGTGGTCGATGTGTTCTTGGAAGGATGTTGCATTCGGAGATCGGTGCCAATGCATTAAACAGACTATCTAGGGAGTGGGCTACGTTGCAGTTTGTTGGCCACCCTTCGGCATGACGCCTGCGGAACGAACTTCGTCGGAGGGGTCAACACAAAGGGCGGAATCCCCGAAGGAACTCCGCCCCCTGAGACACCGTCGCCTCACGAACGCTTACAGCCAGTTGACCCGTTCGGCGGGGCGGATGTAGATCGGCTCCTCGACCTGAATCCGGGCGACTTCCTTGCCCGACTTGTTGAAGCCCAGCACGGTATCGTTGTACATCTCGAACCGCTTCCCGTGGATCTGGGTCTCGAACACTTTCGGCCCGGGAATGACATCGTAGCGGAAGATGATCTGCTGGCTCGCGCGCCAGAGCTGCAAGACCGCCAACAATTCTCGGCTCGGGACGAGATACTTTTCAATGGCGTTATCGACGCCGGGCCCGAACATCTGGCGCGCATAGCCGCGCGGGCTATGCCGCGGCGGGATGTAGAAGCCATTGGGCTCCGTGCCCCACTGCGGATACAGGGGCAGCGCCACCTGCTCCACGCGAATCGTGTAGTAGAGCGGATGCCAGCGATCTTCCGCCCACAGGCCATCGTCGCCGATGCGCATCAAGCTCTGCATCCGGATCTTGCCCACGCAGGCGGCCATGCAGCGCGTTTCCATCGGCTCGCCGCCCGTCAGCGGATCCTTACCTTCGATCCGGGGATAACAGGCGATGCACTTCTCGCTCACGCGGGTCGTGCCCCGATACATCGGCTTCTTGTA
>JANOOS010000085.1:0-2809 GCA_031421455.1 Nitrospira sp. | reverse complement strand
GCTCAAGAAGCTAGGACAACTAGCCCCGACCGATCAAGCCGCTCTTCGGCAGGTGCTCAACATCATTCTCGGGTAGGCCCACCGCACCCTGCTTCTTTTCTTGCGCGCTTGCTTCGAGTATCGCATGCCTATCAACCACACACGCCATCAGTTATTCCGCCTGTCCCCTTTCTTCCCCCTGCGCGTATTGAACATCGGATGCAAGGCATTGGGATAACAGAGTCATCATGGTAAAGCAGAACTCCTCAAATTTACTTCGTAGGCGATGGGACACTTTGGATTTAATTTCTCGTTTGGTATCCGGAAAATCATCAAGGCCGTATCTTTCAGCTCGCCCTGTAAGCAAATAAGCAAAACCTCTTCGAAAAATGTCAGCATGTTATAAATTCTTACATCCAGGTCGACTATCAAATCTGTATAATCATCCTGGCGTCCGAGTCCCTTGTTCGTGAGATCGTACCTCCATCCAGGAAAAGAAAATTTATTCCCCGGATTAAGCGCAAAGTTTTGGACTTCAAGCTTTAACCCTGTTTCTTTATGCCTGACGGCATTGCTGCACTCGGCGATCAATCGAACCCAGGGCTCAGCCGACTCCAAAGTTTTGTATATGGGGTGTTCCTTGCCCAGCTTTGCCTCTATCCATACGCGATGTTTATCAAAATGAGTTTCATTCCTCCCATTCATAGGCATCTGGTAAAAAAGCTCCAGTAACCTGTAGGCAGCAACCAGAAACTTCTTTCCGTTTATCAGAAAGTCTGAGACATGCGTATCCAGGTCAGGAACCTTCGGCAGTGCGGGTATAGCTGATTTATTTTTGTTCGCCTCAACGATTTTATCGCACTTCGGCATCAACTCCATCGTGTGTGTATATATGTGGTAGAAGGCCTTCTCACATTCCAATAATAATTTGTTGGCTTCCCAGACGTGCTGGGTAATTTCATTTTTGCGCACCGTCTGGGATATGGACAGTGCAATCATGTTCTTGAATTGCAGAATCATTCTAGCCACGAATGAATTCGCCGCCCCTACAGAATAGAGAATTTCGCTGGAATGACGCGTGCTAAGATCGCTCCTATCCGGATCGATCCTATCTGCTGGAAGCCCGCGATGGATACTGGTTTCCTTGAAAATCAGCAACTCATTCCCGATCGTAAGCATCTGGGCAATAGGAGACTTATCTTCGGGATCGCCTGGGTTTCGGATTTCCATTGAAAAGGCTGAATCACGGTCGAACATTTTCAACTCAGATGCCTTTCATTCTATTTTGGCGCGCGAGAATTTCGATATTCCTTACATGTGATACCACAGAAAAAGACTCTGGCAGGATGCTCAAAAAGACCGTCCAGCAAGGCCGCAGCCGATGAAAGCACCGGAGGCGTAGCCTCTGGGCTACGTTGAGGATGCTTTCGAGGTGAGAACGCCGCTGGCGGGCTTTTTCAGCATTCTGTCAAAAGATTTTTCGATACTGCCGTGAATGCACTCCCGACTCATCGGCAAAGCCGAGGGAGGCGCTGTCGGGGTTGCCGGTGTCGTTGAGATCGATGCGATAGTGCCCGCGGATGGCTTCCATCGCCGTCTCAAAGGGAACGGCCTGGGGATAGAGGTTGCCCGGCGCATGCGCGCCGCGGGTCAGGGTGCGGATTACGTCAGCCTGCGCGTACTGAGCATCGGACACAATGTAGATGTCGGCGACGGCGTGGCCTCCCAGTTTGTGACCTGGCGTTGTAGCTGGTAGGAGTTCAGTCAAGGTGCCGGCAAGCCGGTCATTTTTAAACCGCTTCAAGAGTCCGGCAACTTGGCTGTCGGTCGCTTCAGGAGGAACAATGAGACTGATGGCATTCATTTCCAAAATGGTGGCCTGAACTTTGAAGAGCACGGGCGCCGCTTCGGGATCTTCGATGGTCGGTCCGGTTGGTCCTTCCGTTCCGGCAGCTTGTTTGTTCTTCGAGCCGGGCACGATGAGAAACACAAACAGCCAGAGTCCTAACAACACACCGAAGACGACGATCAATGGGTGAATTCCGGCACGCTTGCCCTCTTGGTAGGGATTCTTCGACTCCTCACTCATAACGGCGTTCCTCGGTGACGGTGACAGAACTCTGCTTCTTGGCTTCTTCCAATAGTCGATCCATTTCTGCGAGAGAGAGGTCTCCGACCGTACGACCCGACGCGATCGCCTGAGCTTCGATAAACTGAAATCGTTCGACGAACCGGTTAGCGGCTTGGCGCAGGGCGTCTTCCGGATTCACTTTAATGAAACGGGCAAGATTCACAAGTGAGAACACCACGTCGCCGAACTCTGCGACGATCTGCGCTTGTCGAGCTGTTGCTGCGCCTGCGTCAGACTCTGTCTGGTTCGACATGGGAGCCCGAATCGCAACACGAAGTTCCTGTATTTCCTCCTCAATCTTTCCGAGAACCTGATCGAAGCCCTTCGCGTCATGGGTCCAATCGAAGCCGACACGTGAGGCGCGGGCTTGAAGTTGATAGGCTCTCAGAAGAGCCGGCAAGGTTGGCGGTACTCCGTCGAGTACCGAGTCCGGACGGCCGGACGCCTGGCGTTCCGTTCGTTTGATGTCTTCCCATCGTGCAACCACTTGATCGGCATTTGTCGGGGGCGGATCTGTTGCTCCATTTCCAAATACGTGAGGGTGCCGTCGAATCAGTTTGTCGGCCAATTGCTCAAGCACGTCCTCGATGGTAAAGCTGCCTGCCTCTGACGCGATCTGACTGTGAAAGAGCACTTGCAGCAGTACATCGCCCAGCTCCTCCGGAAGTTTGGTCCGGTCCTGCCGGTCGAGAATTTCTA
>JANOOS010000084.1:0-2986 GCA_031421455.1 Nitrospira sp. | reverse complement strand
AGGAGAGATTCATCCTATCTAAGCTTCTGTTTCTTCTTCCATCGAGTATTTGCAGCTTTCAGGGCAATCTCTGCTTTTCGCTTGCTGGTGAGTGCGGCAGCTCTTGCCGCTCCACCCTTCTTACCTAATGCAACAGCCGCCGGATCTTTCCCGCTCTCATTTGGCATGTTTTTGGAGTCGTCGGCCTCTCCGACGCTTAGATCCACAATGAGCTTACCGAGTTGGTTGGGGTCGCGTGGTCGCGTGGGGTGTGATTGCATACCGCTAAGCATGGCACAGTCGCGGCAGTTTTTCAATCACAGGCCAGATTCAAACTGACGCACGACCCGTAATCGAGTCAACGGAGTGAGTTCCCTGTACGTATACACCGTATCATGCACCGATTGGAGACGGTCGCCTCTTCGAGAGACATGGTCTCGCGTTTGGGGCGGTCGTTGCTCATTTACCTTTCGGCTTCCACTCCTGCGCCAGCTTTTGCGCCTCGGAGATCTGGGCAGGGGTCATCTGTTTGGCGATCGTATTCCGGAGTTCGTTTGCTGGCTTATCTCCGTTCGTTGCCGCCAGGCTGTACCACTTATATGCTTGGACAATATTCTGCGGTACCCCTTGGCCGTCATCGTACATGATAGCGATTTTCGTTTGAGCGAGAGCCTCTCCTTGGTCTGCAGCCAGACGGAACCATCGCAGGGCCTGCTGATAGTCTTTCGAGGCTCCCTCTCCGTTAAAATACAACGTCCCCAGGTTGAACTGCGCCTTGGCCAGTCCCTGCGCCGCCGCTTTTGCATACCACTGCCGTGCTTGGACATCGTCCTGCGGCACACCTCGGCCTTTGCGATACAGCACTCCGAGGTTGTACTGCGCAAGGGCATCTCCCTGCTCGGCAAGTGGTCGCCATTCACGCAAGGCTGTGGCGTAGTCTCCACGGGTAGTGGCATCCATACCAGCCTGAAAGTCCGCCCATGCGGGCACGGCGAGACAGATGATCGACAACACAAATGTGATGGTGAATCGGAGCGACATACGTACCTCGCAGGGAGGCGTATTGTAGGAGGGATACTACATAGGCGCAAGAGCCGAGAGGGGGAATGGCATCATTTACTCAACTGTTCAGTATCAAGAAGTGGCTTTCTTCTTTGTTTTCAAGGGCAACAAGACGGTCCTTCAAATTATTCCCAATAGCCTCACGGTCTTTGCAACGCTTCTCTAAGGTCCGTCTGATCATCAACGCTAAAGCCACATTTCAGCCCCAATACCTCGAAATACTCGGAAAACTATGGAGGAGGAGCCAGTCTGTAGCTAAATCCTCTCTGCAGAAAATTCCCTGTATCAGAGAAATATACAGGGAAAATCGCATTTGCTGCGCTCTGATTCACAGGCTCATTCTACGGGAAGCCCCATCCCGCGCGGCTTTCTACGGACCCCATGAAGTCAACGCGTTCGTCAGAACAGGGAATTAACAGGGTATGGCTCACATTGAAGGTGGTGCCACAATTGAGGTAAGTCGCAACCGTCCGCAGGCAGATGGTCTCACCTTTGCACTACCCTGTCCATTAGTCAGATGAACTATCAATAATAGGCGAATAGTGGGGCTTTCCTCCCCAAAGGGGAAGGCTATCTGTGGCTTTTCGCGGCAGAGGAGCCTTGACCCTTTCTAGGGCAAAAGGCTAGCCTCTCGTTCTGGTTTGTTTGGTTTATCTGGTTGATTTGGTTCATTTGGTTAATCTGATTCAACCAAACAAACAAAACAAACCAAATAAACGAGATCAACCAGATGAACCAGTTGGGGGAAGGAGTGCAGCATGACTGAAGACTGGGGCGCGATTCTCGTCGTCGATGATGACGCTGAAATGCGGGAACTGGTCCACGATGTGCTCAAGGATCGCGGACATCAGGTCACGACAGCAGGAAGCGGACAAGAGGCCTTAAAGCTGTTGGCCGAGCAAGACTGTGCCGTTGTGGTGACGGATTTACGGATGAAAGGGATGCAGGGGACGGAGTTGCTGGCGGAAATCAGGCGCCTCTATCCGGACATCGGAGTCATTCTCATGACAGGCTTTGGGTCGGTGGACACGGCGGTCGAGGCCATGAAGCGAGGCGCCAGCGACTACTTGACCAAGCCGGTGAAAAACGACGAGTTGGTTCGCGTCGTCGAGCGTGTGATCCGCGAAGCATCGTTACGGCGTGAGGTGAATAGGCTCCGGCGCGAGGTTCACAAGGAGTACAGCTTTCATCACATTATCGGCAAGAGCAAACCGATGCAGGAGATCTTCGATCTGATCCGGCGCGTGGCCGATAGTCCGACGAATCTCTTGATCACCGGTGAGAGCGGAACCGGCAAGGAGTTGGTGGCCAAGGCGATCCATTACAATAGCGATCGCAAGGATGCGCCCTTTATCCCCGTCAACTGTGCCGCCATTCCGGAACAGCTGCTCGAAAGCGAACTGTTCGGTCACATGCGAGGTGCCTTCACCGATGCGAAGGCGGATAAGCGGGGTCTCTTCGAAGAGGCACAGAAAGGCACGCTGTTTCTTGACGAGATCAGCGAACTTCCGCTGATGCTGCAAGCTAAGATCTTGCGCGCGATCCAGGAGAAGGAAATTCGCCGCGTGGGGGCCAACAGACCGACCCCCGTCGATGTACGCATTATTGCGGCGACGAACCTGCATTTGACGGAAGAGGTCAAGGCAAAGCGCTTCCGGGAGGATTTGTACTACCGGCTCAATGTGATCGAACTGCGTCTGCCCCCTTTGCGCGAGCGCCGCGAAGATATTCTGCTGCTCGTGGATTCGTTCATGAAGAAATGTGCGGAGTCTCGAGGGAAACAAGTACAGGGCGTCAGTGAATCTGCAATGGCGATGTTGGTGGACTACGCCTGGCCGGGTAATGTGCGTGAATTGGAAAATGTGATCGAGCGGGCTGTCACGCTCAGCCGAAGCGAGCAGATTGTTCCGGACGATCTCCCGGTCACGATTCAAGGAGCCCGTGG
>JANOOS010000083.1:0-1820 GCA_031421455.1 Nitrospira sp. | reverse complement strand
CCTGCCGCGTACGATGCTCAAATCGCCGGTGAAGTGAAAGACTTCGATCCAGCCAAGTTCATCGAGAAAAAAGAAATCAAGAAAATGGATACGTTCATCCACTACGCCGTGGGCGCTGCCCAACTGGCGGTGGATGATGCGAGGTTTACCGTGGCGCCTGAAGAGGCCACGAAAGTCGGTGTGTATATCGGATCGGGCATCGGGGGACTTGGCTCGATCGAGTACTACCACAAGATTTTGCAGGAAAAGGGCCCCGGACGCGTTTCGCCATTTTTCATCCCGATGACCATTATCAACCTGGCGTCAGGACAGGTGGCGATCAGGTTGGGCGCCAAGGGTCCAAACTCCTGTGCTGTGACGGCCTGTGCGACGGGCAATCACTGTATCGGCGATGCGTTTCGATTGATTCAGGCGGGCGATGCCGATGTCATGATCGCCGGCGGGGCGGAAGCTGCCATTACCCCCTTGGGGGTTGCAGGATTTGCTGCGTCGAAGGCCTTGTCGTTTCGCAACGGTGAACCAACAAAAGCCAGCCGGCCGTTCGACAAAGATCGGGACGGATTTGTGCTTGGCGAAGGCGCCGGAGTTGTCGTTTTGGAGGAACTGGAACATGCGCGTCGTCGTGGGGTCCGGATCTATGCCGAACTCATCGGCTACGGCATGAACAGCGACGCCTATCACATTACCGCCCCGTCCGAAGAGGGCGAAGGCGCGGTGCGCTGTATGGAGCTGGCGCTCAAGGATGCCGGCATCGGCAAGGACCAGGTCGGGTACATCAACGCGCATGGTACGTCGACGATGGCGGATGCGATTGAGACCAAGGCTATTAAGCAGGTGTTCGGTGAGCAGGCTTACCGTATCCCGGTGAGTTCGACCAAGTCGATGACCGGCCATTTACTTGGGGCAGCCGGTGGGATTGAAGCGGTATTTACGGTCCTGGCGCTTCACCACGGGATACTTCCTCCGACGATCAACTTGGATCATCCCGATCCTGCCTGCGATCTGGACTATATCCCGCACAAGGCCAGACCGGCCGCAGTGAGGGTCGCACTGTCAAACTCTTTTGGGTTCGGCGGGGTCAATGCCTGCCTACTCTTTAGAAAGTCTGAGGCTTAGCCCGCAGTATTCATGAGCGCTTCTGCTGCAATTGCCGATCCGCTGCTCTTGCGCGTGTCGCGTCGTTCGTCCGGGAACGGCTGGTTTCTAGTTTCAGGTTTCAAGTTCGACCTCGGAATTTCAGCAATCCGAAACGAATAACTTGAAACTAGAAACTTGAAACTCAAAGAGGGATATACTCGCCACCATGACTTCGGTTTCCTCCGCCGACTCACTCCAATCTTCGCTGGGCTATCGATTTAAGGCGCTGGCTTTGCTCGATGAAGCCTTGACTCATTCCTCTCTCGTCAACGAACAGAAAACAGCTTTGCCGCAACATAACGAACGGCTTGAATTTCTCGGGGATGCTGTGTTGTCGCTGGTGATGAGTGAGTATCTGGCCTCGGCATTGCCGCAGTCTTCAGAGGGAGCCCTCTCAAAGCTGAAAGCTCAGGTGGTGAGTGAGGCCTCGTTGGCGCAGGTAGCCCGCCGGCTTGGACTGGGAGAGCATCTCAAGCTTGGGCGTGGGGAGGACCGTTCGAAGGGGCGTGAGAAAGACTCGTTGCTGGCCGATGCGCTGGAGGCGGTGCTGGCAGCGGTTCATCTTGACGGGGGGTTCGAGGCGAGCCGCATGGTGACGCGGCATATTTTCTCAGAGGAACTCACGCATATTGCCGCGCAGCAGGATCAGCCTGGGGCAGGCGACTACAAGACCCAGTTTCAGG
>JANOOS010000082.1:0-5644 GCA_031421455.1 Nitrospira sp. | reverse complement strand
GCGGAACCGTTGCTGCCGACGGAAGTGATACGGCTGGGTATATCCGTGAAGAAAGTATCCCCGAGTCTGGTCCAGGTCATCGTCTTGAAGTCGACCGATCCCCGGCACGACGCCATCTATCTCTCGAACTACGCGACGCTCAGGCTGGTCGATGACCTGAAGCGGGTCAAAGGTGTCGGGGATGCGGTGGTGTTCGGCCAGCAGAACTACAGCATGCGGATCATTCTCAATCCCCTGCACATGGCAAAGCTGGGACTGATCCCGAGCGACATCACAGCCATCATCCGGGAGCAGAATCGGGATTATCCGGCCGGGACCATCGGGCGGGAGCCGGCGCCGAAGGGCACGGAACTGACCATTCCGATTATCACGAAGGGCCGGTTGAGCGAGGTGAAGGACTTCGAAGAGCTGATCGTTCGTGCCTTGCCGGACGGTTCGACGGTCCGGCTGAAGGATGTCGCGCGCATCGAGCTGGGCGCCCAATCCTATGCCCTTGAGGGGCGCTGGAACAGCAAGCCCACCACCTTCATCTTGACCTTCCTCTCCCCGGGGGCCAATGCGCTCGATATGGCTCGCCGCACGCGTATGCAGATGGACGAGCTTGCGAAGGACTTTCCGCCCGGCGTGTCCTACGAACTGTCCTACGACACCACACGCTTCATCGAGGTCTCGATCCAAGAAGTGGTGAAGACCTTGGCGCAGGCCATGGCCCTGGTCGTTCTCGTGGTGTATCTGTTTCTCCAAAGTTGGCGTGCCACCATCATTCCCTTGGTTGCCGTGCCGGTCTCGCTGATCGGCACCTTCACTGGACTGTACGCATTGGGATTCTCGATCAATACGATCACCCTGTTCGGGATGGTCCTTGCCATCGGGATCGTCGTGGATGACGCCATCGTGGTCGTGGAAAACGTCGAGCGCCACATGCGCGAAGATCGCCTGTCGGCCAAAGACGCGGCCAAACGGGCCATGAGCGAAGTCACGGCTCCGATCATTGCGATCGTGCTGGTGCTGGTGTCCGTCTTTGTTCCTGTCGGTTTTATCGGCGGGATCACTGGAGCACTCTACAAGCAGTTTGCCGCGACGATCGCCATCTCGGTGATCGTGTCGGGGTTTGTGGCGCTCACACTCAGCCCGGCGCTCTGTGCCTTGGTGCTCACTCCGCAGCATGGCGTGCGAGGCGGGTTCTGGGCGTTCTTTGACCGGACGTTCGGCTGGACACAGAAGGGATATACGAGCTCGGTCGGCAGGCTTGTGGCCAGGCCGGTGTTGGTGATGTTGGCCTTCGGCGGTCTTCTTGTGGTATCGCTCGGCCTGTTCGAAAAACTCCCCAAGAGTTTCTTGCCGGAGGAAGATCAAGGCTACTTTATCGTGGTGGCACAGTTGCCGGACGGGGCGTCGAAGCAGCGAACCGATGCGGTGCTCGAACGGATTGAACGGTTTTTTCAGGCGAACCCGGCCGTCTTTTCAACCGATTCTCTTACCGGCCAAAACTTTGTCTTTGGCACCAGAGGGCCGAACTCTGCGACCATGTTCGTGCCGTTGATCCCCTGGGACGAGCGTCCCGGACCGCAGAACCAGGCGCAGGCAATGGTCGGCGCAGCCTACGCCGAGTTCGCAAAGATTCCGGAAGCGCTGCTGTTGGCATTCAATGCGCCGGCCATCGAGGGCGTGGGCGCCGCCGGGGGTTTTTCCGCGCAACTACAAGATCCCAGCGGCGGAGATTTCAAAAAGTTCGCGGCGGTCGCACAGCAATTCGTCGAACGGGCGCAGAAGGAACCGGCGATCGGCCGAGTCGGGACGAATTTTCGCGTCTCCTCACCCCGGCTGTTTGCCCATGTGAACCGGGAGCGGGCGAAGGCTCTGGGGATACCGATTTCAGACATCTTCGACACGTTGCAGGCCTATTTTGGCAATTTCTATATCAACGACTTTGTGAAATTCGGCCGTGTCTATCATGTGCAGACGGAGGCTGACGCGGAGTTCCGGGCCACCCCTCAGGATATTTCGAAGATCTACGTGCGGGCCCAGACCCCCCAGGGCACGAACATGATTCCCCTCGATACCGTGGTGACGGCGGAATTTCAGAGCGGGCCGGATCCGGTGAACCATTTCAATGGATACAATACCGCATTGGTCTTGGGCGCGGCCGCTCCCGGCCACAGTTCGGGACAGGCGCTCGAAGCGCTTGAGCGTGTGGGCAAAGAGGTGCTCGTTCCGCAAGGCTACGCGATCGACTACAGCAACATTTCGTTTCAGGAGCGGCGTGTCGGTGGCCAATCCGGCTATGTATTCGGAATCGGCCTTTTGATGGTGTTCCTCGTGCTGGCGGCGCAGTTCGAGAGTTGGGTTGTTCCCTTCGCGGTGATCCTGGCCGTGCCCTTTGCAATTTTCGGCGCCCTCTCTGCCGTGTGGCTGCGTGGCTTCGAAAACGATATCTACTTCCAGATCGGCCTGGTCACCTTGATCGGCCTTGCCGCGAAGAATGCGATTCTCATCGTCGAGTTTGCCAACACGCGCTATGAAGCGGGACGTCCGTTGATTGAGGCGGCGCTGGAGGCGGCCCGGTTGCGGTTCCGTCCGATTATCATGACCTCCATGGCCTTTATCTTCGGTATGGTCCCGTTGGTCTGGGCGACGGGAGCTGGGTCTGCAAGCCGTCAGTCGATCGGGACCGGTGTCATGGGCGGAATGATTGCCGCCACGTTCCTGGCGATCTTCTTTGTGCCGCTGTTTTATGTGCTCATCCGCAAGTTGAGTCACCGCAGGCTGCTGCCGGTCGCGGCGCCTAGCTCATCGGCAGTCCCGCCGGTGTCGTTGGAGGATGAACCCTAACGTGCGTACCGTACTGGCCATCGGATTGTCCTGCCTTCTCCTGTCCTGCTCGATGGGGCCTGACTATCAACGGCCTAAAATGGAAGAAAACACTTCGTTCAGGATGGCGGAAGGATCGCCCGATATCCCCTCCCTGGCCAATCTCCCCTGGTGGGATCTGCTGCGCGACGAGCAGCTACAGGCCTTGATCAAGACCGCATTGACGGAGAACAGGGATCTCCGGCAAGCGGTCGCGACAGTCGAGGAATTTCAGGCTCGCGCCTTCATTGCAAGGTCTGATTTCATGCCAGGCATCTCGGGTTCGGGCAATGCCCCGGTGTTCGGACGCAAGACGGTATTCCTCGTTCCGGGGTTCGCCAACCCGTTCAATTATTACCTTCAAGGCAATCTGGCATGGGAGCTCGATATCTGGGGCCGCATTCGTCGATCGAACGAAGCGGCTCGTGCCGATCTTCTCTCGAAAGAAGAGAATCGCCGCGCGGTGACGATTCAATTGGTAAGCGCGGTCGGTGAGGCCTACTTCAATCTCCTCCAGTTCGATGCGCAGCTCGATATCGCGAAGCGGACGGTGCAATCCTGGGAAGAGTCGGTCCGAATTTCTCAGGCTCGTTTGAAACAGGGATTTAGTTCACGTCTGGACATGGATCAGTTCGAGGCGGAGAGGGCCCACGCCGCGGCCAGGACGGCCGAACTCGAAAGGCAGATGGTTCAAGCCGAGAACCAGTTGAGCGTGCTGACGGGTCGTAAGCCGTTTGCCATTACTCGCGGTCGGTCCTTGCACGAACAGGTCATGCCCCCGGATGTCCCAGCCGGTTTGCCTTCGGAACTCTTGCAAAGGCGGCCCGATCTGTTACAAACCGAACAACAGCTCGCGGCTGCCACGGCTCGCATCGGCGCGGCGAAGGCCGATCGGTTTCCCAAGATCACACTCACAGGCCTGCTCGGTTCTGCCAGCCCGCAGTTGGCGAAATTCTTTTCCGATCCTGCTTTCTACGGTGTGGGGGGGGCCGGTTTCATCGGTCCGCTTCTGAATAGTCAGGTGCTGGGGTTTCAGCAGGATGCGGCAGAAGCCCAAGCCAAGCAGGCGCTTGCGCAGTATGAGCAGAGCATCCTCATCGCCTTCCGCGAGGTCGAGGATTCTCTCGTAGCCGTCCGTACGTCGCGAACGCAGAACGAGGCGCAACAACAACAGGTCACAGCGCTGCAGTCAGCGTTGAAGCTGGCAGAACTTCGCTACAAAGGCGGTTTGGCCAATTATCTCGACGTGCTCGTGTCTCGGCGCAATCTGTTCGAAGCTGAATTGGCTATGACCAGCTCACGCCGCCTGCATCTCGTCTCGGTGGTGCAACTCTACAAGGCTCTTGGCGGTGGCTGGTCTCCTGAGATGGATCGGCCCAAGGGCGACAGTAAAGGATCGTGAAGATATGGAAAAACCGGCCGACACGCAG
Source organism: Nitrospira sp. (assembly GCA_031421455.1). Classification (GTDB taxonomy): domain Bacteria; phylum Nitrospirota; class Nitrospiria; order Nitrospirales; family Nitrospiraceae; genus Palsa-1315. The sequence goes on along the minus strand of JANOOS010000082.1, from coordinate 1,364 downwards.
TATCCGATCCATGACGTGATGCGTCGGCGTTGGAGTACACGTGCCTTCGATGAACGGCCTATTGAGCTGGAGAAGCTGCGGAGCCTCTTCGAGGCGGCACGGTGGGCACCCTCATCGAATAACGGGCAGCCTTGGCGATTCCTGGTTGCCACGAAAGACAACAAGCTTGAGCATGATCGGTTGTTCAACTGCCTGGTCGAGGCTAATCAGAAATGGGCGCATCGTGCACCGATGCTGCTGCTGTCTGTGGCGAAATTACAGTTCGAAGATGGCTCGCCAAATCGTCACGCGCTCTATGACACAGGGATGGCGGTAGAAAACCTCGCCTTGCAGGCCACGGAACTTGGGCTTGTTGCCCATCAGATGGCGGGTTTTCTGATCGATCGAGCGCGGGAGGACTGTCAGATCCCGGAGGGCTATGAGCCGGTGGCCATGATGGCGATCGGTTACCCAGGCGATCCTGCCCTCCTGTCAGATCGTCTGCGTGTGAGGGAAACTCAACCGAGAGATCGAAAGCCAGTGACGGAGTTTGTGTACGCAACAACTTGGCAAAAACCGTCGCTCCTTTTCCGGTAGGCGGCGCTAGCGGCATACTCTCAGTGCAAAGTCGATTATGCTTCGACTCCGCCGCGAAGACAGACATCAGTTACATAGAGGAAAGGTAAAGGAAAGATCATGAAGCCACTCAGTGGGAAAGTTGCGATCGTGACCGGAGCCTCCAGCGGGATCGGGCGAGCAATCGCAGAGCGGTTGGCTGAAGACGGGGCTATTGTGGTGGTGAATTATGGAACGAGCGCCGAGAAGGCTCATCAAGTAGTGACGGGCATTCAGGCCAAGGGTGGCAAAGCGGTTGCGGTACAGGCAGATATGAGCCAGGTATCTGAAGCGCGACGCCTTGTGATCGAGACGGTGAAGCAATTCAGCCGGCTCGATATTCTGGTCAACAACGCCGGGCGATTTATGCCCAGGGCGCTTCTCGATACGACCGAGGCCGACTTCGATCAGATCATTGCCTTGAATGCCAAGGGTCCCTACTTCGCGATGCAGGAAGCGGCCAACGTGCTCAAAGAGGGTGGCCGCATCGTGAACATTTCCACCGATGGAACCCATTTGAGTTTTCCCGGTGCGACGGCTTATCTTGGCAGCAAGGGCGCACTGGAGCAGTATACGAGAGGACTGGCGCAGGAGCTCGCTCCACGAGGGATTACGGTGAATACGGTCTCGCCAGGCTTTACCGAGACTGGCATGATGACCGACCAATTTCGCCAGATCGGCATACAGATGTCGCCGTTGAAGCGGCTCGGTCTCCCCAAGGATATTGCCGACGTGGTCGCGTTCGTGGTCAGTGAGGAGGCGCGGTGGTT
>JANOOS010000081.1:0-3127 GCA_031421455.1 Nitrospira sp. | reverse complement strand
CGTTACTGTTTCCGCCGGTTTCGCCTTGGATTGGAACTCTTCCCGGTGGCCGCGTCTTGAGATCGAGAATGTCTTGCTGGAACCGGTCACGGGCAGCCATGATCGCTTTTCGGCGTTTCCATCGCCCCCAAGCCCACCATCGAAGGCGATCCGGAAATGTGATACCCGGTGTTGGAGAGCTTCCACCGGGGGCATGCTGGAAGTCATAGCCCTGTTGCCGCGTGCGATTCTCGAAAAATCGTCGGTAGAGGTGATCGTATAATCCTTTGCCTGAGTCGCCTACGCCCACGGCACCCCCTACAATAACAAGTTCAATCGATGGCTCTCCGTGACAGGAGGCGAGCAAGTCTGACGTTGGCAAACATATGCCGTCGGCTGTCCGTCCACACTCGTCTTCCCTACGGCGAGCGCCAATTCGGATTCCCCGGCACGACGAGTGGCTTCGACGACCAACACCGCACGGTTCGGCAGGTAGCGTTGATGGACTGTTGAGAGGAACGATTCGGTCGTGGCATCGCCACGAGTCCCGACCACCACAATTTCTTGTGGCGTCCTCAGGTACCAATCCAGCGCACAGAGCATGGCCGATGAGCCATAGGCGTTGTGTTCCATCACGCTCCGGAACACCCGGAAGAGATGCTCGGCCCGGTCATGATACCGCTGCTCCTTTGTGAAGGAAAACAGTCTCAACAAGGCCATGGCAACAGTGGCATTACCGGAGGGAATCGCACTGTCGGTACCGGACTTCATGCGATGGAGGAGGGCTTCATGGTCGTTGCTGGTATAAAAACACCCGCCCGCCGTCTCATCCCAATATCGCTCCAGCAGATGATCGGTCACCTCGCGAGCTTGCTCCAGATACCACCGATGCGATGTGGCCTCAAACGCATCTAGCAAGGCAGCGGCCAAACAGGCTGCATCGTCCAGATAGCCGTTCAAGCGGCCCTTCCCGGCTCTAACCGTACGATAGACTCGCCCATTCTCGACCGCATAATCCAGCAGGAATGTGAGCGCCTGTTCCGCAGCCGCCAGATAGGCGGGAACTCCGAACGCGTGATAGGCGTCGAGATAGGCGGATACCATCATCCCATTCCAGCTCGTGAGAATATTGTCATCCCGCTGCGGCTTCACCCGTTGCTCCCGTGCTGCAAGCAACTTCAGCCTGGCAGGCCGCAACGAAGACGCTATCTTCTCTTGCGCTTCCGGCTCGAGCTGGACCCCACCGAGCCGATTCAACACGTTCTTGCCTTCAAAATTTCCGCTCTCCGTTACCCCGTAGTACCGGCAGAACTCCTCAGCCGTTTCGGCCCCCAGCACCGCGGTGATCTCACCCGGTTCCCAGACGAAGTAGCTGCCCTCATGCCCCTCACTGTCGGCATCTTGCGCCGCAAAGAACGCGCCATCCGGATGCGTGAGTTCACGACGAACATATTCCAAGGTCTCCTCTACAACCTCACGCAATCGAGTCTCTTTCGTGAGACGCCATCCATCGAGATAGATCCGCACCAGCTGCGCGTTGTCGTAGAGCATCTTCTCGAAATGGGGAATCAACCACTGGCCGTCCACCGAGTAGCGATGGAACCCTCCGCCGAGATGATCGTAGATCCCTCCGGCTGCCATGGTTCTCAGCTGCAACAATACGAGTTGTTGGTGAGAGACCTCTTTCGTCCGAGCCGCCTGGCGCAACAACAGGTTGAGCGGGGGGACCGTCGGGAATTTCGGCCCCTCACCGAATCCGCCGTGGACCGGGTCGAAAAATTGCCCTAAGTTTTTAGCCGCCTCATCGAGCAAACGATCTGTCAAGGGATCGTCCGACGGCTGAGGCGTTCCGACTCGCAGCAGTCCGGCTTTCACCTTCTGCACATTCTTGCGGACATCGTCCCGATGATTCCGATAGGCCTCGACGACACCGCGCAAAACCTCGGGGAACCCCGGTAGGTTGTGGCGGGGCGCCGGCGGAAAATAGGTCCCTCCGTAAAACGGCTCTTGATCAGGCGTCAGAAACATTGTCAGGGGCCACCCACCGCCCCGCCCCAGAAATACCTGTGCGGATTTTTGGTAGATATCGTCCAGGTCCGGACGTTCTTCCCGATCGACCTTCACGTTGATAAAGTCTTGGTTCATGAGCCCGGCAATCTCGACATTGTCGAAACATTCATGCGCCATGACATGGCACCAGTGGCAGGCCGAATAGCCGATCGACAACAGAATCGGCTTGTCCTCCGCTTTCGCCTTCGCCAGGGCTTCCTCGCCCCAGGGATACCACTCCACTGGATTCTCCGCATGCTGCCGAAGATAGGGGCTGGCTTCTGCGATGAGCCGGTTCGAAAAACGATCTGTTTGTGGAGTTGCATCTGTCATCGTTGCTTCATCCTCGTAACTTGGCATATTACCTTGGCCTACAACCACTCTGCAACGGACCTGTCACCCAAACCAGTCACGCTATGCTATAGTGCGCTTCGCACCTCGAAAGGTTCACTTCATGAACGGCTCAACGCGCAGCGGCTCTCCCTCCTTTGTTGTGGTCATTCTTCTGGGAATTATCCTCGCTCTGCTCCCCATAGGAACCCAAGTCTTCGCCCAATCGGAGGATGACCAGCGTGCATGGCTTCAAGCCCTCGACAGCCTGTCGAGCGAACGCATGCTCGCCGACGTGCGCACGTTAAGCAGCCCGGCTTTCAACGGACGGCAAACCGGATCCGCCGATGACCTGCGATCCGCACAATGGGTTGCACGGGAATTGACTTTGGCAGGGGTACAACTACCGCTCATTGACAACAACGGGATCGCCTTCCCCTCTCTCAAGGCCAGGAAGGAAGAGCCCGTTGGCATCATGGCCTCGATGGTCTCCACGTCACTCATCGAACCCAACCCGGTCGTTCGCACCGGCGCAGCGGACCAGTTGGTCACAGCGCAGTTGAGTAGAGACTACCTCCCGGTCTTTGACTCCCCCTCTGCCGATCTCCATGGTCAGGTCGTCTTCGTTGGTTACGGCATTGTCGATCCCGCTCAAGGAATCGACGATTACGCCGGCGTCGACGTGAAGAACTGCATCGTGCTCTTCCTGCGTGGCAAACCGGATCACTACCCAAGCCCCGTCAGCCATGCAGATAAGATCCGCTTCGCA